>JAGQPC010000732.1 GCA_020426925.1 Planctomycetales bacterium
AGTGAAAAGAACCGCTCTAATCGTGTGGCCATTAAAGATATAGACTGTAGATCCCGCAGTGAGGGAGTGGAAAACCGCCGTTCTTCACGTAAAACCCGAATTGATGAAACCGCACAACGCCGTGTTGCGATAATAGGCCGTTGTTGCAAAACGCTTAGCGAATGTTGGGGGAGCGGCAACTTGCCGACACCGATGCTCCGTAGCATCATGGTGATTTTTCGACCCAATCCACGACTCGATGTGCGGGTTTGCCATCACTAACAATCAGGAAAACGACTCACCGACGGAGCCTCCATGTACGCAATCAGTCGACGCACCTTTCTGGCACTCATCTACTTCATACTTGCCGCTACATTGGGCGCGCAAGATCTAACGGTCGATGGGATCTCGATCAGAGACAACGATTGGCCTTGGTGGCGAGGCGCTCATCGCAATGGAATCGCAAATTCCAACCAATCGCCACCGACCACGTGGAGCGACTCCGAAAACATCGCGTGGCAAGTTAAGGTTCCCGGCCGAGGACATGGTTCGCCTACAGTTTGGGGAGACAAAGTTTTCTTGGCCACGGCTGAGCACGACGAAGACCTACAATCTGTCGTCTGCCACGATCGCTCCACCGGAAAGCGATTGTGGAAAACAGTTGTCCACAAAAACGGCATTGCAAAGAAAGCAAACAAGAAGGCTTCACAAGCATCCGCAAGCGTTGCGTGCGACGGCGAACGAGTCTACATCACGTTCATAAGTCACGACGCAGTGTTCGCGACGGCTCTAACCATGGATGGCAAACAAGTCTGGCAAGAAAAGATTACCGATTATGTGATCCATCAAGGGTACGGCTCGTCGCCAACCGTTTTCAAATCGTTGTTGTTGGTGACCGCCGATACAAAGGTCGGAGGAGCGTTCGCGGGTCTCGATCGCAAAACGGGCGAAATTGTTTGGCGGCGCGAGCGCCCAAAATTCCCGAATTACATGTCGCCGGTTGTCTATCACTTGTCGGGAAAAGACCAGCTCGTCGTAAGCGGGTGCGATCTCGTTACTAGCCTCAACCCACTGACGGGAGAAACGCTCTGGGAGATTGCCGGAGCCACAACCGAGTGTGTCGCGACGACCGTAACTGACGGCGAACTGATTTACACGAGCGGGGGATATCCTGAAAATCACGTGTCCGCCGTTAAGACCGATGGCTCAGGCGAAGTCGTCTGGAAAACGAACAATCGTGTGTACGTCCCATCAATGGTCGTACACGAAGGCTTCATCTATGCCGTACTCGATGCGGGCGTCGCCGCCTGTTGGGACGGCAAGACCGGCGACACGAAATGGAAACAACGGATAGGCGGGACGTTCACTGCGTCGCTGGTCCTTGTCGGAAACCATATCTACGCAACCAACGAAAGTGGCGAAACGACGATCTTCGCAGCAACCTCTGATGGCTTTCACCAAATCGCGAAGAACAAGATCGGCGACGAAGTATTCGCTAGCATGGCGATTTGCAGTGGCCAGATTTTCCAGCGAATCGCGCGGCAAGAAGGTGATACGCGTCAAGAATATTTGATCTGTATCGAATAATCTGCGATTTCACCGGGCAGCGCACGGCAGGATTCACAAGATTTCTGCAATTTACGTTTTTTCAGGCGCAGAGTGGCGATCAATCTGTCCGTTTGATGTTGTAATTGTAACAGTGACGCGAATTTCGATATCAACAGGGCTGCCACACCCTGCCAGGAGAATCCCGATCATGTTCACCAACTCCCTGTCCAAGGCGACTTACGCTGCGATGCTAGCCGCTGGGATTTCACTTTGCGGTGCGCAAGCCGAAGGCTACGAATCGCTGCAACGTTTTTGCGAATACAGTTGGCAACGAGCAGGAATTCCTCGGCAAGACTGGACCGACTGCACACACGATACAATCGTGGAGCTGATTTCGGACTATTCGGAAAAAGCCAGTTCGCGAGAACTAGAGTCTGAGCGTCAATTGAAGCGATGCATATGGCGAGTCGCAAAACGCTGGCAACGCGAAAGGTATACGTGCCGAATCGAAAACTGCGATCCTTCCGTAATAGCGTGCCAGCATAACTTGGACGGCAATTGCCGCCAGATTGGCGTCGAAGATAGCCGACTTGCAGCGGCGCTCGGGCAGCTTAGTCCGACGCAACGAGAAATCGTACAGCGCTGGTCGGCCGGCCAGACTGTAAAGCAAATCGCTGACGAAATGGCTTTCGATTCGGGTAAAGTGAGCAATCTAAAATACAAAGCCCTGCAAAGAATCAGCGGCATTTTGAATTCGTAGGGCACTGACGCACGACAAACCGTCGAGTGTGATTCTAGCTCGTTTGCCGAGCCAGCCACACCATCAGGCCTTTTTGAGCGTGCATGCGATTGGCTGCTTGCTCGACGACTCGGCTTTGGTCCGAGTCCATGACTCCGTCAGTCACTTCGTCGCCCCGATGGGCCGGTAGGCAGTGCATGAAAATGGCGTCGCTGGGGGCTTTTGCCATCAGAGCTTCGTTGACCTGAAAGTCGGCAAAGTCCCGCTTGCGCTGAGCTTCTTCCGCTTCATATCCCATACTCGACCAGACGTCAGTGTACACGGCGGTCGCGTCGGACACCGCCTGTTCGGCGTCATCGGTTTGCGACATCAAGTGAGCGTTGGGTAGGCTGTCGAGAAATGCCTGGTCTAGTTGGTAGCCGTTTGGACATGCGATCGTGAAGGTCATTCCCAAACGATCGCAAACGAGTGCCAGACTTCGCGCGACGTTGTTGCCATCGCCCACGTATGTCAACTTGCAATCTTTCAGGTTGCCTTTGAGCTCTCGAAGCGTTAACGCGTCGGCGATAGCTTGGCAAGGATGATACTTGTCGGTCAAGCCGTTGATCACGATGCAATCGGCATGGGTAGCAAGTATTTCGACGTCGGAATGGTCGTGCGTTCGGCACACAACGAAGTCGAGGAACTGACTCAGAACGCGTGAAAAGTCGCTGGGAGTTTCTCGTTTGCCCCATCCGACGTCGTTGCCAAGGTAAAGGCTTGTCCCGCCTAAATGCGAAATCCCAGCTTCAAAACTGACTCGAGTGCGCAATGATGGCTTGCTAAACAGCAGGCCCAAAACATGATTCGCCAGCAGCGATGGGCGATTGCCGGCTTCGTAGCCTTCTTTAAGCTCGGCCGAAATGTCTAAGATTTGTTCAACTTCGTCTGGCGTGCAATCAGCGAGAGTCAGAAAATGTCGCATTGTCAAACTTCCACTAAATAAAGAAGCGACCGAAGGCGATTCGGCCGCATGTTTCTGTTGGAGAGGTCGGGGCAATTACGCAACGTGCTCTTTCAACACGTTGCTCAAAATGTCAATTCCTTCTTCCACTTCCGCTTCAGAGATATTCATTGCTGGTAAAAATCGCAAAACAGTTTGTTGTGTGCAATTGATTAGCAGCTTGCGTTTCAAGCATTCGGCAACGATCGGCGCGCCGTCCGTGGAAAGTTGAATTCCGATCATCATGCCCAGAATTCGAACCTCTTCAATGAGGTCGCAATCGTCTGCGAGTTCGGTGAGCTTAGCTCGGAAGACTTCGCTCATTGCCTTTGCGTGTTGCAGCAGGTTCTCTTCCTCGATCATTTCAATCGTTGCGATTCCAGCTCTCGACGCAATGGGGTTGCCTCCGAACGTCGCGGCGTGCATGCCAGGTCGAAGACTTGGCGCGATCTCTCGCTTGGCCAACATAGCCGCGCCAGCGATTCCTCCACACAGCGATTTTGCGAGCGTCATGATGTCTGGTGTTACACCGAAATGTTGATAGGCAAACCATTCGCCCGTCCGGCCGCTTCCACATTGGACTTCATCAAAGATTAACAGCAAACTATGTTCGTCGGCCAAATCGCGGAGCCCTTGAAGAAAGCCGTCGGGAGGAATCACGATACCGCCTTCTCCTTGAATCGGTTCGATCATGATCGCGCACGTTTCATCGTCGATCAGCGAGCGAACTGCACCGAGATCGCCTCGAGGGGCGTACGTGAAACCGGCCATCATCGGCCCGATGTCTTCGTGGTATTTGGGCTGGGCGGTGGCGGAAACAGCACCGTATGTTCGCCCGTGAAATCCGCCTTCGAATGTGATGATCTTGTAGCGTCCTTTCGGCGTATGCAACCGGGCGAGCTTGATCGCCGCCTCATTCGCTTCCGCGCCGGAATTACAGAAGAACGCCTGGCCTCCGAAACTACGCTCAGACAGCAGCTTTGCCCACTGCCCTTGAGATTCCATGTGCCAGGTGTTTGGCACGTGAATCAGTTGGGCGACCTGCTCCTGAACCGCTTCAACGATTTTATCTGGGCAATGCCCGAGCAAATTGCATCCCCACCCAGGGAACAAATCGAGATACTCATTCCCCTCGCTGTCCCAAATGCGAGAGCCTTTGCCGCGAACGAGATTGACCGGATATCGACCATAGTTCGGGATCACGTATTGCTTAAACAGGTCAACCGTATCAACTGAGCTCAGGAAGTTGGGCGCGACTGATGCCATCGAATGGGCTCTCCTAGTCTGTCATTTGGTAATTCACCGATGTAGGCGATGAGCAGTTTTTCGCAGTGCAGGTTCACGAGGTCGGAATTAATTCTAATGCCAAGTTACTGTTTCTTATCTGTTCACTATTTCTGTACCAACACCAGTAGTCGTGTAAATCTCCAGCAGCAACGAATGGCGGAGCTTTCCGTCAATGATGTGGACTTTGTGAACTCCGTTGTCCAGGGTTTCTAGACACGCTTCGACTTTCGGAATCATCCCGTCCACAATGGTGCCATTTCGAATCAGCTCGCGAGCTTCGTCCGCAGACAGCGACTTAATCCGCGATTCGGGGTCGTCCTTGTTTTGCCGCACGCCGTTGACGTCACTAACGTAGACCAGTTTTTCGGCGCCCATGGCCTTGGCAACCGCGGTCGCAGCGGTATCGGCATTGACGTTCAAATACGAGCCACTTGTGCCTTCCTCAACACAAACCGACGGGATCACGACGACCTTTTCCGACCTTGTGGCGGCGTTGATCGCCTCGACGTCGACTCGTGTCACTCGTCCAACATGGCCTAAATCGATCGCACTTCCATCCGTGTCGTGGAGCTTAATTCGTTCGCCGAACAGCACATTTTGGGTCGTGTAATTCAGGGGCTCGGCCAGCCCGCCCAATTCGTTGATTTTGTCACAAAGAAAGTGGTTCGTGTCGCGAGCCAGCACTTCTTTGACGATCCGTAGGGTTTCGTCGTCAGTGTAACGGCGCCCTTGGATGAAACGAGGCGTAATCCCGGCTTCGTCCATCGCTTTCGAAATCGCCGCTCCACCTCCGTGCACGATGATCGGCCGCATGCCGACCGTTTCCATAAAAACGATATCCAGCAAAATGTGTAGCAGAGCGTCTTGAGACTCCAGCAGGCTACCGCCAAGCTTGATCACCGTGGTCTTTCCGCGGAATTCGCGGATCCAGCCCAGAGCTTCTACGAGAACGTCGGCCTTTTTAACAGCAGTTTGCAACCAATGGACTCCGATTCTTCCCGGCCACGGCGGGCCGGATTTTGAAAACCCGTGATTTTACGTCCGGAGCAAAGGCAGTGTCAACGGAAACCGCCAAGTCACAAAAAAGCGGCAAATATTCTGCAGCTGGCGATAAAAGACGCATAGTAGCCGCGTCGCGATGCTTCGGCGCACGGCGTCCACATTGTGGCTAAATCACGCGACAGTTATAATTCGCCCATCTTTGCTATTGCCGCTGATACTGAGGGAGAAGGAACGCTGTCATTTCGGGTAGGAATCGGTCACGACACGCATCGCCTGGCCGCTGGCGGTCCGTTGCGACTAGGTGGAATCGACGTACCGTTCGACTTCCACATGGTCGGGCATAGCGACGCTGACGTTTTGCTGCACGCAATCACGGACGCGTTGCTTGGTGCAATAGCACAGGGCGATATCGGTGAACTGTTTCCAAACACGGACGATGCAAACAAAAATCGCGATTCTGCTGTCTTTCTAGAAGCAGCTGCCGACCGAGTGACAGCAGCGGGATACCGAGTCGCAAATTTAGACTGCATTGTTTTTGCCGAGCGACCGAAGCTCTCACCATACAAAGCGACAATTGCGGCTCGATTGGCAGAGCTGCTTCAGATCGACGCTAGCTGTGTCAATGTGAAGGCAAAGACGGGTGAAGCCGTCGGCCCGGTCGGGAAAGGTGAAGCAATCATGGCGGAATCAATCGTGCTGCTGGAAGCGGTTCGTGATTCAACAGCCTAACGGCGCGAGCCATGCAAATGCCAGAAACGTCACGCCGCCCCCGCACGTTGACCGCTGAAGTTTATATCAAGGATGAAGTCACAATGACGACTGCTCAAATCGATTCTAGGATACAAAACGAAGAGGTCACACCTGTGTCCATACGCGTTTACAACACGTTGACTCGAACCAAAGAGCCATTCGAAACCATCGTCCCCGGCAAGGTCGGCATCTATCTTTGCGGACCGACCGTCTACAAAGAATCGCACATTGGACACATGGTTGGGCCGGTCATCTTCGACACGGTCAAACGGTATTTGGTCTACAACGGCTACGACGTGAAGTGGGTTGTGAACATTACCGACGTCGACGACAAGTTGATTGCCGAATCGAACAAGCGTGGAATTCCGATGGCCGACATCGCGGCCGAAATGACAACCGACTACATCGAAAACTTGAAGGCGTTCGGAGTCGACCAGATCGACGAAATGCCTCGAGCGACCGCTCACATGGGCGACATCATCAGCTTCATCAAGCAGCTCGTCGACAAAGGCTATGCCTACGAGTCGGAAGG
>JAGQPC010000733.1 GCA_020426925.1 Planctomycetales bacterium
CCCGTCAGAATGCGACGCAAAGTCACATCTTGGCCACGGGCCCATGGTTTGCTGCACGCCAACCGGGGCTCACTTCTTCGTGCCCCTCGCACTAGCAATTCGAATGGTCGAATTACCAATCGGCGAAACTGCACGTTGATCATCCCGCGACACCCGAGTCGACTTGACCTTCCTCATCGCTTTGCCGAAAGCCTGGATTGCACCGATCGCCGTCGCCATCCCGTCCAATCCTTCACAACACCTTTCGTACAGCGAAAACGAACGTTTCCGATTCTCGGTTTTGCCTTTAGATTTACCACTCGCGTCAGCCGAGAGTTGACCTGCTCAGGCAAGCTCACGCCAGACAAGTCTGTCATTCGCTTGCTCTTTTCGCTGCCGGTCTTTTCGGCCGCCAAGCTCGCGTCGTTCCTCCTCTGAAATGTTCCGTGTCCATCGGACGTGGTGAATGAACAACAAAACATTTCCTAACGGAGGAACTGAAAAATGGCAAAACAGAAGAAAAAGAAACCGTTTAGAATCAAAGCTGGACGAGGTGTTGTCGCGAAGCTTTGGAAGAACAGCAACAAGAACGGCGAGTGGTACAACATCACCATCACCCGCGTCTACACTGACGATGAGGGTGAATTTCACGACTCAGACAGCTTTTCGCGAGATGACCTGCTCCAAGTCGCATACGCCGCCCAAAAAGCATTCGACCACATCATCAACCAGACGGACGAGGATGTAGACGAAGAAGAATAGAAACCCCGGCGGGCGAAAGCCCGCCAACTTATCGGACATGTCGACGCGCTGCTGGCGATACTTGACAAGACGGCTAGATCAGCGTCATCAAATAGGCGATCAGTCCACCAACGGTGATCCACGCGATATCCCGCAACCTTAAGTCAGAAAACGACGACGCGAGCGACGAGTCAGAGGCCGTGCCTTTGATTCGATTTCGGTTAGGTTTTTGTGTATATCCGTTCATGGAGCGACAGTGCCACAACGAATTTGGTTACGCAAGGATATTGCGGGTTCGAATCAGACCTCCACGCGTGCGATTGACAATGTTAACGCCGTACGGTATTTCACTCAGCGAATCAGAAGTTGTGATCGTAGTGAAGAAGTACCCCAAGAAAACATCAACAAACACCGAGGCCAGTGCCGCAGACCAACTTGATGGCGTCGTGCTCGAAGTCAGTCAATCGATGCGTCGGCTCCTTCGCCTCAATCGCCAACTCAAGAATCAGCATTTTCGCGGTCAGTCGCTACTTCGGTTGGAACGCCAGCGTGAAGAGATGTGTCAACTGGCCGAGGGGAAGTTGGTATTTGAGTCCACCGAGACTTGGCGTGCCATCTACGAAGATGTTCTTTCTGCCTGCCAATGTAAACGGTATCTGAGCGTTGCTCTGGTACAAACGGAGGATTATTGGCGAGGTCTACCCGGCGATCGCAGCGTTTCGTTCAACGGATTGTTGGTCGAATACGGATTCTATGTACACCGTATTTTCATCATCGACGATTTTCTCTGGCCGCCGAAAGCGACATTACCCAGCAAACATTTGTACACGTGGATTGTTGAACAATACGGCAAGGGCATCCAGGTTGGTCTACTGCGATTGTCCGATCTGGACGGCGATCGAGAACTCATGCGAGACTTTGGCATCTATGGAACGACGGCTGCCGGCTACCAGACCACCGACGAAATTGGACAAACGGTTCAATTTGAAATGCACTTTGGTCCCAATCATGTCCGCCACGCAGAAGACCGTTGGAAGCGAATTTCGCTTTACTCGCGACCATTTGAAACGATTATCTAGTTTTATGACTAGATCGGTACACGGCCGTTGCGTACGATCCGTTACCAATGCATACCGAGCACTATCTGGATACCGCCAGGCTCGGTCGCATGTGCGATGGCGCCCGTTCGGCCGAGCATGATTTTGGCTGGCTTGTCAGTCGGCTCGGTTCGAGCCTGTACTTAGAACGGTTTCTCTCACGTGGCTATGACACATTGCCGCGACGGTTCGCGCGGCGAGTTCCTCGCTTGCGATGCTGGTCGGGAATAGCCGGACTCAGCGTCGAGCTGGGCGATTTCATTCGACAGCCGGCAAATCTACCGACCCATTTCTTTGGCCAGTCTGCGTCGTTGAGCGGGTTCGCGGCCGAATGTCTTTTCCGAAACGCAAACCGCGTCCTGACGACCGATCTGGAATGGCCCGCTTATCGAAACGCTTTGCGCGCTACCGCAATTCGACACGGAAAAGCGCTGATCACCATTCCCATGCTCAAGCGAGCGCTTTATGACCGAGTTTCAGCGTCGGAAATCGTCGAACTAATTGCGGACACGTTTACAAAGTACGCATGTGACGGAATATTTCTGAGCGATATCAGCTACCTTGGTCAGTGCATGCCGGTTGAACAGCTTCTTCGGCGTCTCGAACGAGACTGTCGATTCTCAGTCATTGACGGAGCCCAAGCATTCAACCAGCGACCCGTCGCATTGAATTCCATGAAATGCGACCTGTATCTGACCGGAACCCAGAAATGGCTTTGTTCGTATCATCCGCTACGAATAGCATTCGTCGGTCGAAACGCGAACGTCGACTCGATCGAAAAGTGCTCCCAAGACAGCGTTACCATCACGGACCCACTCTATCACTTCTGCAATACATTAACGGGCGGTCAGTCACCGTCCTTCGGTGAAACCGTCAATGTCGTCGGATTGATTTCCGCTGCCGGTGCTCTCAAACAAATGCGATATCACTCGTTTGCGAAACGTCAACTCCTGTGGCATAGCTTAAAGGCCAATAGTCGAGCCATTCTCGAGTGGCTCGACCTGCCGCGCCGGCAACTTCCAAATATTGACTCGTCACTACAATCCGGCATCACGCTCCTTCGAACTCCGAACGCTCCGGCATGCAGCAATGCCGACATCCGCCATACGCTCGCCGAAAACCGCATTATCGCCAGCACTTTTCCGGAACAGTTACTTCGACTCTCGATGCCCAAGACCAAACTGTCGCTGAGCCAGATGACCACGGTGCAACGAGCGTTTTACCGTTTGGCGACGACCTAGCAAAAAAACTGGCGATTGCCACCTTGCCACGATGCCGAGGAGCAAGTTTTCTCAAACCGGATCGGGCGCTCGGCTGCGACTTGGTACAGTCGCCACTGATCAACTCAAAATACGTGGCCAACGGGCGTGATTACTCGCGTGTACCGATTACGTCCACGCACAATGGCGATACTCAAACAAACTGCGTCAGGTTAGAGTCAATACGGCACAGTTTGCAGTTTTCGCCACCCAACCCGCGTGATTTCCGGTGTTACGGAACCGGTCAGTTCCGGTCCCCGCCACTTTACTTAAGTCCTGCTGAAACCTACGTTTAGGTTACCTGCCGGTGGTCGGCAGTGCGGCTTTTAGCCAGTTGCAAAAGGGTAATGCTAAGGGGTAACTCCCGACGGCCTACCCTTTTGGCTCCTGAGCAAAGGGTCAGCACAATGCCACGTCTTTACCATCGTCCACCAAAATATTGCCTCCACAAAGGCACCAAACAGGCCACGATTTCGCTTCACGGCGAGCGGGTCTACCTGGGGCCATACGGTTCGCCCGAGAGCCACGTCAAGTACCAAGAGCTTCTCAAGAAGTGGCAAGCCGAACGCGACCACCAGCAGTCCGCAGTCCGGCCAGTCGAGGTTGGTGCCGAAAAGGTAACCCAAGTCACGGCGGCAGCACTGAGGGCGAAACGCCACGCAGGATCGCCGCTGACGGTGAATGAGCTGGTTTTGGTCTATCGCCGTCACACGCACCAGTACTACCGCAAGAACGGCAAGATCACCCGCGAAGCCACGATTACGGATGACGTGATCCGATTTTTGCGAAAACACCACGCCACGACTCTTCTTGACGATTTCGGTCCGGTTGCACTGGACGCGCTTCGCGACGGCATGATCACGGACCTCGATTGGTCTCGCAAGCACATCAACAAGCAGGTTGGCCGCTTGATCCGGATGTTCAAGTGGGCAGCGGAGAAAGAGCTGGTCGAACCCGCCGTGCCGCTGGCGCTGAGGGCCCTTGCCGGCCTGAAGAAGGGTCGCACAAAAGCAAGAGAATCCGAGGGGGTATCGTGTGTGGCTGATTCAATCGTCGACGCCACAATTCCGCATTTGCCGGATGTCATTGCCGACATGGTCCGGATTCAACGGCTAACTGGAGCACGTCCAGGCGAAGTTTGCAGTCTACGGCCTTGTGACATGGATCGAACGTCCGACGTTTGGCTGTACACGCCAAGCGAACACAAGACCGAGCATCACGAAAAGGGCCGAGTTATCGTGATTGGCCCCAAAGCGCAGGAGGTGCTGGTGCCCTACTTACTGC
>JAGQPC010000734.1 GCA_020426925.1 Planctomycetales bacterium
CCCGTCAGAATGCGACGCAAAGTCAACATTTTGGCCACGGGCCCATGGTTTGCTGCACGCCAACCGGGGCTCACTTCTTCGTGCCCCTCGCACTAGCAATTCCAATGGTCGAATTACCAATCGGCGAAAATGCAAGTTGATCATCCCGCGACGCCCGAGTCGACTTGACCTTCCTCATCGCTTTGCTGGAAGCCTGGATTGCACCAATCGTCGTCACCATCCCGTCCAATACTTCACAACACCTTTCGTACAGCGAAAACGAACGTTTCCGATTCTCGGTTTTGCCTTTGGATTTACCACTCGCGTCAGCCCAGAGGTGACCGGCTCAGGCAAGCTCACGCCAGGCAAGCCTGTCATTCGCCTGCTAACTTCGCCGCCGGTCTTTTCGGCCGCCAAGCTCGCGTCGTTCCTCCTCTGAAATGTTCCGTGTTCATCGGACGTGGTGAATGAACAACAAAACATTTCCTAACGGAGGAACTGAAAAATGGCAAAACAGAAGAAAAAGAAACCATTTCGAATCAAAGCTGGACGAGGTGTTGTAGCGAAGCTTTGGAAGAACAGCAACAAGAACGGCGAGTGGTACAACATCACCATCACCCGCGTCTACACCGACGATGAGGGTGAATTTCACGACTCGGACAGCTTCTCGCGGGATGACCTGCTCCAAGTCGCATATGCCGCACAGAAGGCATTCGACCACATCATCAACCAGACGGATGAGGATGCAGACGAAGAAGAATAGAAACACCGGCGGGCGAAAGCCCGCCAACTCGGGCCACAGGAGTCGCCCGATCCATTGAGCAACGTCACGCCGGGAACCGCAACGCTGATGATCCTAGGCAAGACATCCTGGCAGATCTCCCAACAGACATTCGGAACTATTGTGGGACTTGCGACCTCGACTTTGAAATGGCGATCAAAAGCTCTGCATGGCATGAACGTGCCGAGTCAGACGAGCTGAAGCGATCATTGCTGCAACAGATCCAGAAACCAAGATCTGGTGTGCGTTGAAGGAAATGCCCGTCCCAGAAAATGGCTCTGGTTGTACTTGGCATTTTCGTGACATACTCTGATTCGATGGAACCGCACCGCAATCAGTCTGAGAGACCAACGATATCGCCTCTATTTGTCGCCGCATTACTATCGGCGCTGACTTTCGCCATATGGATAGTTGCTCCCATAAAATTCCTGATCGGCTTTCTGTGCATCCTCGTATCGGCAGCGATTGGACTGTTGCTAAAGACTTCTGCATTGGTTCGCACGCATCCACAGCAGCCAAAGTTATTACAAGCCTTGCTTGATCTTTCCTGCGATCGAGAAATATCAGGCATCCACGGATCGGTCTCCGAATCGCTGAAACGCATTGCGAATCAACGTGACCCGGTGTTTCGCAAGCTTGCCGCTTCGCGACTTCGGGCCATCGCAACCGACTGCAACGACCTGGGGAATGCCACCGTCGAATTCGTATCGACGGAGAGTTGGCGGGTTGTTTATGAAGAATTGTTGCGGAGTCCCGGATTGCATCTCTATCGTTCGGTAGCCCACATCGAATCGGCGCAATACTGGCAGGACGGGCCAGGCCAACAAAGCACACAGCTCAATCTGGAGCTGCACGACGCTGGAGTAGTCAGTATCGAGCGAACCGCCATCATTGCGGACCACCTATGGCCCAACGGCGATCTATTCCCGATTGACCCGCTCCACTCATGGCTCGACTTGCAGCATCGTCACGGCATTTGGTTGCGTTTGGTCCGCGAATCAGCGTTGGAGAACGACACAGATCTGTTATCAGACTTTGGAATCTACGGAAGTCGCGCCGTCGGATTCCAGACTGCTGATCCGGCGGGTCGCACGATTCGTTTTTTTCTCAATTTTGACTTCGACAAAGTGCAAGAAGCCGAAGTCAAATGGAATCGACTCGCAGTCTACGCGATCTCTTACCGAGACATACTGGATCAGCAACACTGATCCGCCTATGATCCCAGCAATGGAGGTAGGATGTGCCGAAGCTGCTATATTTGGATACGGCCCGGCTAGGACGCATGACACCGCGAGCTCGCCGTGCCTCGATTGATTTCTCGCGATTCGCAAGCGAACACGGTGGCTCGCTGTACTTAGGTGACTTCTTGCGGCACGGTTTTCGCGCTTGGCCGCACGGATTTCAAGGAGAGTATCGAGGCCTAGAGGACTGGGACGGTGTCGCACGTCTCAAAGAGAAGCTGATAGAGCTTGCAGGGGCGAAGCAAGAATCGGAAGTCCTACTTTCCGCACGCTCGGCCACGTTGATGAAATTCGCATCACGCTTGCTCGCCGGCCCCTGCCGAAATGTTTTGACCACGGACCTGACATGGCCCGTCTACGATCGAATCTTCCGACGAGAGCAGCGAACGTCGGCTTGCCGCATCACGACGGTCCCACTACGCCGTGCCATCTTTCGACAGCGACTAACTGAGGCTGAATTGGTCGAGCTGCTCGCAAGGACATTCCAACAAGAAACGTGCGATGGTCTGTTCCTTCCGCTAGTCGATTGCCTTGGCATCCACCTTCCACTTCCGGCAATCGTTGAACGGATTCGTAGCGAAAACGAACTTCGCTTCGTTGTGGTCGACGGCGCGCAGGCTATTCAACATGTGTCATTGGGTTTGGCAGGAGACTACTGCGACTTCTTGCTCGCCGGAACTCACAAGTGGCTCGGCGCCTACCAGCCCATGGGACTGGGCTTCTTCGGTCACCCAAGAAGCAGCGGGCATGTTCACGACTCTCTGCTGCGATGGACAAATCGAGGCGAAATCGATGACGCGTTGCTTTCATTCGGCGGCGAACTGCAATCTGGTCAGTCGCATCCCTTTGGAGAGACCGTAGCCGTTTCTCCCATGCTCGTAGGCAACGCGGCAGTCGTCGATGCATTGGATGCGAGTGTACATGGCAAGGGCGACGGAATTCAACGCAATCGAGGCCTGATCGTCGAGACAGCGACCCGCCACGGTTGGAAACACGTATCACCCGCCCCAACGTTCGCTAGCCGCATTTCGGTTTTTCAGTCATCACGAAAGCGGGACCGCGAGGAAACTCCGGACTGTTTGCGTCGAAGGTTCCTGGTGAACGACATTGTTGTATCGGCATACGACAAAGGCATCATTCGAATATCCATCCCGACACCGCCAATCAGCGCAGAGGAAGCGAAATCTCTGGACACCGCCTTCTCAACGCGGCGATCAGGACCGATTGTCGATTCTTTGTTCACCGACTAACGGAACTAGGGCGCTGCAGATTCTAGCGTAGATGGAATTTCGTCCGTCGCTGCAGCTTGATCTTCCTCTTTCGGCTTCGGATTGAATTCCTCCACATCGACCAAATGCAGGCGATCATTGTTGTAGTACGCCAGCCACTTGCCCTCTGGTGAAAACTCTATCCCGGTGATGACCTTGTCGTCTTCGTCTCGCTTCGGCAGTGTGTGTAGGTACTTGCCAGTTCCGAAATCAAAAAGTCGTACGGAACTCCCGATTCCAACGGCGAGGAGGTTCTGCGACGAGAGGCTGAACTCGGCGATGCGACCAGACTTTGTGAGCTTCTCGCCAGCCTTGGCAAATCGCTTGGCTTCCTCGCTTGTGTCTATCTGATGAATTTCCTTGCCTTCTTCAATAGAAACCACCTGTATTCCACTCCATGTGCCGACCAAAAGGTACTTACCATCGGGTGAATAGTGAAATCCCCAAAACGCGCTCACTGGCCCCAGTGTCCCTGCGTTGCGAGACTCAATGTTTCGAATAAATGCAATGCGTTCCCGAGTCCCGATGTCGACAATCTCGATGGCAAACTCTTTGTCGTTTGGCTTCAATCGTCGGCCAAGAAACGCACATTGTTTGTTGTCAGGTGAGATTGCATGTGATCCACGATTGTTGGCTATTTCTTCGAGACGAAAGGATGATGCCATCACTCCGTCCTTTGCGCCATAGAACGCTTGGCTTCCATCAGAAATGCACCAAGCGACGTTGTCGTTGACTGTGCTTTCCTCAAACGGGACGATCTCTGAGCCGGCTGCCGTCGTTCGCAAAGCAGCACGTCGTATCAAAACTTCGTTGTCCTCGATGGTGCCTTTCGGAACTGTCTTTAAACGAACGTATTCGCCGGGCCTGCCCCGCAGGGCTTCAAGTGTGTCGTTCACGGAAAATCCGACGACTTTCCGGTAGTCGCCAGCTTTTCCTGGAGCCACGGCAACCAACTCGTCTCCCACCGATATACTTCCCGATTTTTCTGCCGGGCTGCCGGACCGGATTTTTGAAATCAACAACTTTCCATCCTTGAGATTCAGACTAATCCCAATCACTCCCGTATCATTACGTTTCGAGTCAACGATATCGACGGGTATTCCGACCTGCATGTCCAGCAACTCAGTGCTCCTACGGCCGATCATCAGTAGCCGAGTTCCATCCTTCGAAAAGCTGATCGAGAAGGGAGCATGCTTGTGACTGCCAACCTTTTCGCCACTGGCCGGGCTAATGAAAGAAACTACTCCGTCGGTCGTGGCGACAGCCAAAATCGAACCGTCCGGTGAGAACTGCATCGTTTCCAAGGCATAGCCGGATAGCTGACCAGGGCGAATGAACCGAATCAGATGGTGAGTCCCAGCCAGGACTGTGGGAACACCGCAAAATACAAATGTGAAAGCGGCAAGCAAGAACGCTCGATGAATTGTACGCATTGTTGAAACTCCACTGTACAGGTTTCGTCACAAAGGCGCTTGAGTTTGCAACGTCCGTGGGCTATCAACGATCGAAGTCATTCCTTTCCCGGTGCCAAGCGCACTACACTCACCATTCGATCTTCAAAATCTGTGCGAATTATAACGGAGAAAACCGTGCATTGCGCTAGTACCCGAACCATCGTTGACCGCCTCGATAGACTGAGACACGCAAGGTTACGCAGCTCTCCAAAGAACAGTGCTTTGATGATTGCTCTCGTTGTGTTTGCCTCGTCGTGTTTCCATGCGCCGTTGATCGCGAAAACAAACGTCGCTGGCGTAATTAGCGGCGATGCGACTTGGTCTTCGGAGAACAGCCCATACATAGTCACGCAAAACGTTGAAGTGGCGAATCGAACGACGTTGACCATCGAACCAGGAGTCGAAGTTCGATTCGCCCGATTCTCGTTGATTGTGAGGGGCCGAATCGTCGCGAGAGGAAATGGTGATTTACCCATCCGTTTTACGTCGAATGAAGAAACGCCAAATCCAGGTGATTGGCTATTCCTACAGCTTATGCCGGAATCTGCACCAGCGAAGTTTGGAGAACGTGGAACTTTCGTGGGCGGTTGCGTGTTCGAACATTGCATCATCGAATACGGAGCGGGCCTGAACCTAGTAGGCGCATCTCCATGGATCGCACGATGCACGATACAGCACAACTATTCGGAAGAAGGCGGAGCCATATTCTCAGGCGGCGGTAGCCCCGTGATTCAGCAGAACAAGATTGCTTATAACCGATGCAACCGCGACGGTGGCGGAATCCGAACGGCGAACGGGCACGCCAAAATTCTTGAGAACGAAATCGTGTACAACACTGCTCGCGGTCGAGGAGGAGGAATCGCCACGAACTATTCTCCAATCACGATCCGTGGAAACACGATTGCGCACAACTGGGCGCACACTGGAGGAGGTATCGCAACCGGCGCTCCACGCCTCGGCGAAACTTCCATGACTGGCAAATCGCATAGCAAGCCGCTGATCGAAGACAATGTGATTACTCACAACATGGCTCGCGCTATCGGCGGAGGCATCAGTGTCCGAGGAACTCCAAAGATCGCGGGCAACCAAGTCTCGTTCAATCGGATCGCGTATACCGGTGCTGCCCGTCGCAATCATCGAGCATCGAGAATGGACAGCACGGATCGGCGCAAGTTCACGGGCGCCGGGATTTATGTCGAAGGAACATATGGAGGTCCCGCTGAAATTACACGGAACACGATTATTGCCAACCGAGGAGCGAAATGGGGCGGCGGTGTTTTCACCGACCGAGCCTCGCTCGTGTTTACGGACAACTATGTCGCGAAGAACCAGTCCGTCGAATTCGGCGGTGGTTTATCGATCGTCAATCGAAGATCGTCTCGATCGTTCGTCAGCGATGGCCATGGCCCGTCGATCATCGTAAGTGGTACCGTGTTTCGAGAAAACGACGGCGGTGATATCGAGGTGTCGGGCGTTGGTGGGCAATCGATTACGATACGTCAGTGCAACCTTTACTCCGCAGATGGTTTGTCAGTCCTGAATCACTGCGTCACACCCATTGACGCCAAAGAAGCCTGGTGGGGGAGCGACTCGCCGTCGACCGACTCCCGGATTTACGATGGCTCCGACGATCAGAGCTTGGGGCGAGTCATCCACTCAGGTCAACCTTCACCGTATTCACTGGAGCGCGCCCCAAAAACTTCGGATGCGACCCTCGTTCGTATGACAGCCCGCCCCACTGAATTTCGATCGGCTCAGGGTATATTCCAGGTTCAAGGTGCCCCTCCGTCTATCAGCGCAGTGTGGAAGGGAATCGATGGCGATGGTGTCGCTGGCTACCGATTGCACATAGCCGAAGTCATTCCTACGTATCACGAGCGGATAGTCGTTGAAACCGACAAAGGTTACTCACCTATTGACTGTGGAATGGCTCTCGCAGCAAAAATCGGCGGACTGAAACCCAAAACGCAGTACGAAATAAGCGTTTGGGCATACGACGCGGAGGGCTCGGAGTCATTATCAACCGATCCGATGCTGGTGACGACCAAACCGAACTGAATACAGTCGTTCGTCGTGGTGTGCCGGGGCGTTATATGAGCGTCATCAAGTACGCCAGCGCACAGCCCATGATAATCCACGCGACGTCCCGAGCGGTCAGCTCGGAAAATGACCGGGGAAACGAGACCGGGGAAACGACTTTCTCGCGTCATTCAATATCAGATGGGCACCGCTGCGACGATGTGTTCTCTTCCTGACGGGCACCCTGTTGGCGCTCGTCGGACCAAGCCGGGTCTATCTCGGTCACCACT
>JAGQPC010000735.1 GCA_020426925.1 Planctomycetales bacterium
GTGATTTGCAGATTGCGGATCTCGCTGTTTTCGATGCGAACTCCGCCGAGCCGGCAGTAGCTGATATGCGATCCGGTGATACACGCCTGATGCAGATTCACGTTGTCCAAGTGAACGCCAATGCCAGTGTTGTGGTAGACGTGGCAGTGGTCTATCAGCAGGTTTCTCGCTCGGCCCGTAACTCGAATCGCAGTTCGCACTTGCCGAATCAGCAGGCGCGTGAGTGTCGGCTGCATCACACCCTGGATTTCGATCCCGTCCGCGTTCGGATGGCGTCCGGTAATTTCCAGGCCGTCGATCGTCGGCATCCTTTCGTGCTGCCATTCCTCGTTGCGAAAACTCAGCGGGTCAGCACTCGTGGTGTGACCTGCTTTGATCGAGATCGCGGGCCCTTCGCCATCCATGACTAATCTCGCGGTGCCGCCACTCCCAGCAATTGCGATACGGCTGACAGGACGTTTTGTCAGATCGATCTGAATCGTTCGCGAGATTCGGTAATCGCCACGTGGAAGCTCGACCGTGCCATCGCCATCGTAAACAGCATGCTGAATGGCTTCCGTGCAGTCGATTTGGCCATCGCCATCGGCTCCAAAGTTCCGTACGTTGCTCATTGAAATTGCTCCCTCGTGCGTGAATGCGAAAGTGGCCTCTTGCATTGTCAATCGCTTGGTCTATTGTCGCTCAGTTGGCAGAGCACCGTAAACCCTCTAATTCCGGCTGAAGCCGGTACTGCGGGCCAGCATCGAAAAAGTGTGGGTGTTAGCCGCGCACAACGAAATCGTCTAAAATCGTGCTCGCCAAATTACATCCCACGGACAGGAAACCACCATGGCAGACTATGTACTCGCGTTAGATCAAGGCACGACCTCCAGCCGAGCGATTCTCTTTGACCGAAACGGAAGTGTTGTATCGGTCGCTCAGAAAGAATTTCCGCAGATACTTCCATCGCCGGGACACGTTGAGCACGATCCGAATGACATCTGGAATTCCCAGCTGGAAGTGGCACAAAAGGCATTAGAGCAAAAATCTGTTTCGGCCGATCAGGTCGCAGCGATCGGAATCACGAATCAGCGAGAGACCACGGTCCTGTGGGACAAGAATACTGGCGTGCCGATCGATAACGCGATTGTTTGGCAAAGCCGCATTACCGCTCCGATTTGCGAGCAACTGAAAGCTGACGGCCACGCTAATACGATTCGGCAAAAGACGGGGTTGGTTGTCGACGCCTATTTTTCCGGTACGAAAGTTAAATACCTTTTGGACAAGCACGAAGGCCTGCGTAATCGAGCTTCAAAAGGCGAGATCCTGTTTGGCACCGTCGATTCGTTTCTGATTTGGAAGCTGACCGGAGGACGCACTCATGTCACCGATGTCAGCAATGCCAGCCGCACGATGCTGTTCAACATTCATTCGCTCGACTGGGACGACGAGTTGCTCGGAATTTTAGACGTCCCTCGAGAAATGCTTCCGACTGTCAAAGATAGCAGCGAGGTTTATGGCGATTCGGACGCTCAGTTATTTGGCAAGTCGATTCCGATTGCCGGTTGCGCCGGCGATCAACAGGCGGCAATGTTCGGACAAGCATGCTTCGAAGTGGGCTCGGCCAAGAACACTTATGGCACCGGTTGCTTCTTGCTGTTGAACACGGGCGACAAGCCGGTCGAATCGAAATCGAATTTGCTAACAACCGTCGGATGGAAAATCGGCGACTCGGTCGTCTACGCGTTGGAAGGCTCGGTGTTTGTCGGCGGAGCAGTCGTTCAGTGGCTGCGAGACGGTTTGGGCATCATCAAACATTCGTCAGACGTCGAAACGCTGGCCGCAACTGTCGACGATTCCGATGGCGTTTACATCGTGCCAGCGTTCGTGGGACTTGGTGCGCCACACTGGGATCCTTACGCTCGTGGCACCATCATCGGGATCACTCGTGGTACGACAGCTGCACACATCGCGCGAGCCGCGGTCGACTCGATGGCGTATCAGTCTCGCGATTTGCTGGAAGCGATGAAGAGCGATTCGGAACTCCCACTCCAATCTCTGAAAGTCGACGGGGGAGCAAGTGTCAACAACGCATTGATGCAGTTCCAATCCGACATTCTTGATTGTAACGTTAAGCGGCCGGTCGTCGCAGAAACAACGGCGCTCGGTGCTGCGTACTTGGCGGGCTTGGCCGTTGGGTTCTGGCAAGACCTCTCCGATGTGCAGCAGAACTGGCAGCTGGACCAAGAGTTTGATCCAGCGATTGATGACGCAAGGCGAAAGCGACTGTGTCGTAACTGGCAGCGAGCTGTTGAGCGATCGCTTGGATGGGAGACCGTCGAATGACGCCGACCGACTTAAAGGCAAACACCGAAGCTGCTGCCCTGCAAATCTCGTGGTCAGATCACGACACGTGGGATTATCCGTACCACTATCTTCGCGACAGTTGCGGCTGTGCCCATTGCATCCATGAGATCACGGGCGAAAAGTTGCTCGACCCAAACTCGATTCCAGACGATATTCACATTAAATCCATGAAGCTGGTCGGCAACTACGCCGTAAAAATCACTTGGTCCGACGGGCATGACACCGGTCTGTACACGTGGGAACGTCTTCGAGAATTGTGCAAATGCCACGCGTGTTCGGCGGAAGCGTGAGCCCGTAGTGGATATTTGGCAGACGCGCCTGACAAAAGTCCGCAGGGGTAGTACGAACGAGACGCAGCAATCAATGTGGCGAGCGTTCCAAGTTCTTGATTTGCGCCGACCGACTCAAAATAACGTTAGCCCGTCGCGCAATTCGTGATCCAGCTATTCAGCAACGTAGCGGCCTGCTTGAAACGCGAGCACTGTTGCCGAACTCCCAGCTTTCGGCCGAATCGAAAACGATGTCGCCTGCACCCGCTGCTTCGCTCGATACAAAATAGACCTCTAGAAAATTGAGTAACAAAGGCTTTTCGTAACCGACAGAAAAAAACTGGAAAACACATGCCCCCAGATTGGCAAGACAGATTAACCCACTCTCCTCAGCAATGTTTCGTGACATCGATACTTAGCATTCAGTTTTTCACCGCGTTTGCCGTACATTTCTGGACCAGCCACCCGAATTGAAAAAGTGGATGGCAATTCGTTTCCTGGAACAGAACTTTTTTATTAAGGTGGGGTTAAGAGCGATCCGGCCGATCGCGGACCACCCGTTTGGACGAAGTGGCGCGGGCTTTGGGTTCATTCGGTAAATGGCGACGAACATGCAGAGATGGTAGCTGGGCGAGGGACGGGCACTCAGGTTTGAGGCAGGGTGCGAAAGCAGGGACGTCAGCTCCGACTGCGACTTCGGGGAAATCGCGCAGGTTGCTCTGATTTGGACTCACACGTCTAGCGTCTCTGCATGGAACGCTTGACGCGGACCGCTGAGTCCTGACCTGCGGTCACTTTCCGCGTCGGATGTATGACCACCACTGACAGAAGAGAGCGTGTTGTAGATGAAACAGTTGACGGGTAATCGGCGGTATCGTCGCGAGAACAAGAGTCGGCATCTGGAAAGTTTGGAGCCTCGGCAGCTATTGGCTGGCGATCTGGTCATCAGTGAATTCATGGCCAGCAACAATAAGACGCTGCGCGACGAAAGTGGCATCTATCAAGACTGGATCGAAATCCAAAACACGAGTCTGTCCGATGTCGATTTGAGTGGATGGTATCTGACCGACAGTGCCGACGAACTGGACAAGTGGGACTTTCCTTCGCAGCTGCTTGGTCCGGGTGAGTTCCTGATTGTGTTTGCAAGCGGCAACGATGTTTCGCAGGCTGGCGCAGAACTGCATACGAACTTTAACCTGTCGTCTGACGGCGAGTACCTGGCGCTAACTCAGGACCATCCGACGGCGGAAGATCCGGACGGCATGGTTATCGCGACAGAGTTCTCACCCGCATATCCGCAACAGCTACCGGACATTTCATACGGAAACGGCCTGTACTACGAAACTCCAACTCCCGGTGCGACTAATTCTGCAGGAGTCGAAGGATTTCTGATCGATGACGTCTCCTTCAGTCACGAACACGGTTTTTACGACAATCCATTCCAACTGACCATCGAAAGCGCTGCCGACGGCACAACCATTAGGTACACGACAGATGGCACTGAGCCAACGACGTCAAACGGCACGATTTACTCGGGGCCGATTTCGATCAACTCAACGTCCGTGATTCGAGCTCGCTCATTCAAAGCGGGACTCGATCCGTCCAACGTCCACACCGCCAGCTACATGATGATTGATGACATTCTCACCCAATCATCGTCGGCTCCTACAGGTTGGCCAAGATCAACCAGCATCAGTGGTCAAACCCTCAACTACGGAATGGATCGGGACATCGTGAACAGCCCGACCTGGGGACCTCAATTGGAAGAGGCTCTCAAACAGGTCCCAAGCTTCTCGATTGTCATGGACATTGACGATCTGCTTGGGTCGTCTCGCGGGATTTACACCCATGCAAGCAACCGTGGCAGCGCGTGGGAACGTCCGATTTCGGTCGAGCTGATCGATCCGCTCGGGCTCCAGGAAGGGTTTACGGAAAACGCTGGCGTGCGAATTCGCGGTGGATTCAGCCGTACAGGCAGCAATCCGAAGCACTCGTTCCGACTCTTCTTTCGAGAAGAATACGGTGCAGCAAAACTGAACTATCCATTGTTTGGCGATGAAGGCACGAACGAATTCGATGGCGTCGACCTGCGCACGACTCAGAACTACTTGTGGGCATTTCAAGGCGACAGTCGCAACGCGTTCGTGCGAGACGTCTACTCTCGCGACCTGCAACGCGACATGGGACATCCCTACACACGCAGTCGCTACTATCACCTCTACATCAACGGAACGTATTGGGGACTTTACCAAACTCAAGAGCGGTCGGAAGCCAGCTTCGCCGCGAGCTACATGGGCGGAGAGCCCGAAGACTATGACGTGATCAAATCTTCTGGCTCTGCCGGAGGCTACCAGAACGAAGCGACTGATGGAAACACGCAAGCCTATCGCCGACTGGCAAACTACTTCTATCAGAACAATGGGCTCAGCGACGCCAACATGGA
>JAGQPC010000736.1 GCA_020426925.1 Planctomycetales bacterium
ACCTCCGACAAGCCACAATCGGAAGGTCGATTTCAATCGGCGAAGAAATTCTTCTCCAAACTTCGTGGACGCAAGCCTGAAGAGGTTTCTGCATCCACTATCGCACCGGTTCAATTCGTTGAAAAAGTTGACGACAAAAACAACGCTCCAAAGAGTCGTTCGTCAAAAACCTGGTGGAAATAGCAAAGTCCCGCAATCGTGAACGAGCGCAGCTGTAGTCACGCTGCACTCGGTCAATCCAAACAGAACCACTGCGTCCCGACATAGGGCGGATTGATTATGAAAAACCGAAATCTAAATCGCTTTCTTGTAGCACTGTTCGCAGCTTGGGCCGTCTGTTCGTCGACTGGGTGTCAGTCGTTTCAAGAACATGTGCCAAAAGTTAGCATGGACAAACTTGCGTTTTGGAAAAAGAAAGAAGTCACCGACGGATCGAACGCGCAAAAGATGATCGCGCTGTGGTCAGAAAATGTCGCGTACGGCCCGGAGATCGGCGCAAAGCGTGGACTCGGCGGACGCCTGTACTTTTACGATACCGACAACAAGCCAACCAAGATTGATGGCGAGTTAATTGTCTACGCATACGACGATGAAAACGCTCCAGACGCAACCGAGCCGACTCGCAAGTACCAGTTTACCGAAGAGGAATTTCAGCAGTTCTATAGCGAATCTGAATTCGGTCCGTCGTACAGTGTGTGGCTCGCATGGGACGACGTGGGAAATCCTCGACAGTCGATCAGCCTGGTACCAATTTTCAAATCGAAGTCTGGCAAACTGCTCCGCGGGGAGCTTTCACGAAGCCTGCTGCCAGGGAAGAACGATCGGCTTCGTGAAAGAACGTCGACTCACGAATTCGCTCAGGATCAACGGGAACGTTCTGATATCCGCCGAGTCTCCTTTACGGAAGACGATGAATCCTCCGATCGAACTTCAGGTTTGAAACGCACGACGATCCGAATGCCCGACACGATGAAACGTCGAATCATTGAACAGGCACAGGCGAGCGGTGAAGTTGGCCCACGATTTCAAGAACTGCCAACCAATGTGCGGAACGAAACGTCGGCAATCGATGTTGAAGAGACGATCGACAATTACTCACAGGATACAGCTGTCGACCGAATCGCACGGCTGTACGAAGAAAGCAAACAGCGAGCCCGGACAAACATTGGGACCGAGGACGGAATTGCAACTCGCAAGCGACCTGCGACTCACGCTCCCGTTACTGGCCAGTATTTGGGTTCGCAACGACCAATTCGTCTACGATCTGAGTAACGCCCGGCTCCAGCTTGACAACACCAACAGCACGGTCTCGATCGTATTCGGTCTCGACTGTGCCGGAGACGGTGGCGACGTCATCGCTAATTCTCACGCGAATCTGCTCGCCCGCGACGCGTTTGATGCGTCGACTTCTGTTTAGCTGATCCTCAAGCTTTACCTGCATACCGCCGATGTTTCGTGTCGCTCGCGGTTGGACTCGCAGAGTTAATCGAGTTTGAAACGTAGCAGCTTGCGTCCCCGCGCCTATGCCGCCCATTCCACCACCAAGGCCACCGATTCCACCGCCCAGGCCGCCACCGAGTCCGCCCATTCCTCCGCCAAGGCCACCACCGAGTCCGCCAATTCCGCCACCAAGGCCGCCGCCGAGACCGCCTCGGCCACCGCCGAGTCCTCCGCCTAGGCCACCGCCACCGAGTCCTCCTCCGAGACCAGCACCTAAGCCACCTCCAAGTCCGCCGCCTAGACCACCGCCACCGAGTCCTCCGCCAAGGCCGCCTCCGACACCACCGCGACCTCCGCCAATTCCTGACGTCGCGCCAATGCGACCGCCCGTAGTAGACACGTTCACTCCGGATATCTGACTTGCATTAAAGACTCCCACGTATCCAAATTCCGATGCATCCTGAGAATCGTACCCCACGAATGCGTTCGTTGGTCGCGAGTCGCGATCAAATCGCTGACCTTCTCCGATTATGGAGACCGCTTGGATGTCAAACGCAGCGTCGACACCTGTCCCCAATTGGCCACCACCGCCGCCGACACCACCTGTCCGATTAGCTCCACCGCCCGCACCGCCTGTGCCTCCGCCCGTTCCTCCAATACCTTGAGCGAGCCCATGAGAGTTAAAAGCGAGCGTGCAAGCGATGCCCAACAGAATATTCGTAAGGTTCCTTCGCATGATGTTCTCGCCTTCGTTCTTTAGCCTGAAATCTCTAATTAGTTTAACGTATTGTCCCGTGCGAAACGGCACATTTTGTGACAGCACTGCGGCGTTTGGGAAAACCATCCGAGAATTGAACCCCGGCCACCGAAGAATGATGCGGTGCTATCGCATCGTCAATAGTATTTATCAATGGCAAGATGCTGTCCAATTCGGCGAATCTTCAACGGTACGAAACATTCATGCGGTATCAGGGGTAGAGTTTGACGGATGTTCGCATAAAGTGGACTTCAGCGTCGAGAGAACTGATCCAAACACAACTCGGATTCACATAAGTAGTTCCCTATGAAACGAACAGCACAACTCGCTCTCGCTTTGTTCCTCTGCGGATCAGTTTTTTGGGCTCCTGTTCGAGCTGAGCGGCCAAATGCGATTAAGTTCCTTCCAGATTGGACCGTCGCATTGGTCCAGATTCCGGACTCGCGTGAATTTTCCAGGGAGATGAGGACGAGCGGATTCGCAAAGATGTTGAATGACGACGAAGTAAGACCTTTCGTCGAATCGCTTTACGGATCTGCTACGGACATCGTTGGCAAAATTGAAGACACGATCGGCATGACTCTGGAGCAAGTGCTCGAAATTCCGGCCGGCGAAGTCTCTATCGCGGTGGTCGCTCCACCTGCGTTGACGCCAGAACTGGTCGTCGTAATGGATCTTGATCCTGATAACTCGGATGGCGAATCGTTGCTCGACCAAGGTGCGGACGTATTGCGGCAAGGCGGGTACGACGACGAGCAACTGACCGAAGGAACGACCGAATTGACGATCTTTCGTCGAGGCGGAGGAGGAGACGGTCCGAAAGAAATCGTTCGATTTCAAGAAGACAACGCGGTGATCATGACGACATCGCTGCGTGTTGCGAAACGAATGATCGAGAATCTCGGCGGCGGGGACAAGGAAAACCTGACAGACAACGCTGCGTTCATGGCGATTAAGAACCGCTGCGAAGCTGATGGAGAATCTTCTGTCTTTTGGTTTGCCGACCCAATTCGCTTCTTCCGTAGTGCGACAAAAGGAGACACTGGGGCTCAAGTGGCGTTGGCAGTTTTGCCCGCTCTAGGTCTGGATGGCTTGAAGGGGATCGGCGGAAACGCTGTCATTCCTGAAGACGATCCGGAAATAGAATCGATTTCTCACCTGCACATTTACATGGAGAATCCGCGCGATGGCGTGCTCGACATGATCACCATGAAAACGGGCGACTCGCGGCCCGAATCATGGGCTCCGAAAAACCTGATCAACTACATGACGTTCCACACGGATGTGCAGAAGAGCTATTCGACGCTGAAGGACCTGTATGACAGCTTCCGCGAAGAAGGTGACTTTGGTCGACTTGTCAAAAAGAACATCTCGGACAACATCGGAATCGATTTCGAGCAAGATTTCATCGCGGAATTGCACGGCCGGATTACGGTTCTTCAACGGTACGAACGGCCACCACGTTTAGGGTCTCAGTCATCATTGGTCGCTTTCAAATTGCATCGAGTCGACCGATTTCAAGATGTGTTCGATGCCGTCGTTGAAAAGTTTGAAAAGCATCTCGAGCCTCGCGCCGTCGCAGGGCACGAAGTCTACGTTACCATCATCAACAATGGCATCGATTTGGAAGTGGAGCGTGCAATCGAAAACGACGAAAACGCTGAGCGGCGAGACCGTCGTCGCGCGCGTCGGCGTCGTATTCGAGCACAAGCTCAGCCTCGGCCCTCTTTCGCGATCATCGACGATTATTTCATCGTAGCTGACCGGCCGTCGTTCATCGAAAAGATCATTGAAACGCAGAACGCCGGCGACGGACTCTCCACAGATGAAGAGTTC
>JAGQPC010000737.1 GCA_020426925.1 Planctomycetales bacterium
GGTGAGATCGTGATGTTCGATCGCTCGTGGTACAATCGAGCGGGAGTAGAACGTGTTATGGGGTTCTGCTCGCAGACTGAATATTCGGAATTTATGCGACAAGTGCCTGAATTCGAACGCAATCTTAAGCGCAGCGGGACTCACGTCATCAAGTTTTGGTTTTCCGTTAGCCAAAAAGAACAAAGGCGTCGGTTCAAGAATCGAGAAGACGATCCGCTGAAGCAGTGGAAGCTTTCACCGGTTGATCTTGCGTCTTTGGATAAGTGGAGCGATTACACCAAAGCCAAAGAAGCGATGTTCTTCTTTACCGACACGGCAGACGCACCGTGGACAGTCGTTAAATCGGACTGCAAAAAACGAGCTCGACTGAACGCGATGCGCCACGTGCTTCACAAGTTTCCGTACACGAATCGCGAGCATAGCAAGATCGGTCCCGTCGATCCATTGCTCGTAGGTCGTCCGCACATTGCGTACGAACGTGATGACAAGCTGCCGTAAAACGGCCACTACATTCAACTTGGCGTAGTGGATCAGGCCAAAGATCCTGATTTCCCTGCCCGTGGTTTCCTGGTCCTTGCCACGCTAGATGCTTCCGCGCGCCCACGCAGATCATACTTCACTCATCGCGTCGAGCATCTTCTTGCCCGCGTCCATTAAAAAGACGGTGTCGGTGGCTCCAACAAGAAACGTGTAGCCTTTTTCGATGTATGGCCGGATGGCGTCAACGGTGACTCCGAAAATTCCCATCGGGATTCCAGCCGATTTGCACACGGCCGCAACGTGATCGATCGCGCCTGTGATTTCAGGATCGTGGATCTGACCCATCTTGCCGTAGCTCGCCGACAAATCGTACGGGCCGATGAGCATGCAATCGATGCCTGGCACTTGCACGATCGATTCGATGTTTTCGACTGCGTCCCGATGTTCGGCTTGAACGACAACCGTCACTCGCTCATTTGCCGTTGCCAAATACTCGCTGAACGTGTACCCGTAACCGTGAGCTCGCGAGAGTCCGACTCCGCGGTTTCCTTCCGGTGCGTATCGAGCGAATTTCACCACATCCGCAGCTTGCTCTGCTGAGTTGATCTGAGGTGCAATAATTCCGGCCGCTCCAAGATCCAGCGTTTTTTTGATCGCAACCTCGTTCGCGGAAGGCACTCGAACAATGCAAGGGATCCGATGCCCAACGGCTTGAAGCACGGCCAGCAATTCAGCAGTTTCGAACGGCCCATGTTCCGCGTCGACAAAAAGCCAATCGAATCCTAGGTCCGCAAAGATTTCGGCAACCGATGGAGTCGTCAACGTCACCATCGTTCCGTATAGCTTTTCGCCGCTCCTCAATCGTTTTCGAAAGTCGCCGATCATTTCCGGTTTCCTTGTTGCCGTGGAGTAGACGCATCACTCTGGAGCATCATGATTCACTACCGACCGGCACATTTCAATCGGGGGCTAACGAAGCGGTTTTGGGCAATGACTGTACGGTTTCACTTCGCGTTCGTAGTCCCACGGGGCCTTTAGGAGCTGGACGATGGCTACTAGCATTATCATCGACGAACAGTCATTTCGAAACGATGAGTAAACGACGCCGGGGATATCCGTCCGATACTCACGTGAAGCGAGGAACACGCATCGTGCACCACGCAAACTGCTCGAAGATAAGCTAGGCCGCAACGGTCAGTGCCCGTGTTGTAGCGGAAAACGATTCTAGAAGTGCAGTCTGAAACCAGGGCACTTTTAGTGTGCGTCAATCGCGACCACCACTTTTAGAAAATCGCAACACAGGTGACCGGCCGTGACTCGCGGGTGGTCTACTTGACGCTGGGGCGGCTGCCTGCAAAGCAGTTGAAGTGGGTACGATTGCCACCGGCGTCTCTGACCAACTGAACTGCCAGTTGGGATTACATCTTCAAAATTAAATATCTGAACCTTTGCCTCGTTGGAAGGTCATTGATTTTTGTCCAACTGCGTGTTGGGAATACATGGCAGTCCTAAGGTAGCGCTCTTCGTAAGCAGTTTTTCACATTGTTCGTGAGAGTAACCATGCGTGTGCAAATTCAACTCTTCGACATTACGAACACGGGCGCCGAGTAATCGAGCGGCCGTCGAAGAATCTTTGCCCACTCTGAACTTACTTTCATCAAGCGATACAAAACTATGGAAACAACGACTGAAATCAATGACCAGACGACCGTCGCTGCACGAGTCGCAGGAGAAGACATCAAGCGAGGAGACTACGTCACGGTCTTGAACGAGATCGTCGAATTGCCTTCGTTCCTCTGGAGCTGCTCCAGCACCACACTTCCAGCGGACGAGCCGGTACGAATCCGTTACATGCCCCGTGACGCTGGCCAACCCTTCAAAGTCGTCGCCGTCTGCCTGCCGTTCGTTTACACCAAGCGACCGAACGGTGGCACGACAACCTTCGACACTCGCCAAAACCAACTCGTCCGGCTTGCCCCAGACAGCGGCCGCGTGGCGTGGAAACGGATGGGGAAGTCTTTGAAGAAGAAACGGCAATAAGATTCGCACACGATCGACTGCCGATTCGGAGTACATGCTTCAGGAGCCGGATGTCGTGGGTTCGAGCCCCACCGGCCCAACTGTTGATCAAACGCAGGGCCGTCGCTCAGTGGTGGAGCACCGTAAATCCTCTGGTCACAACTTCGTCGATCGCGTTTTGTCTTTCCAAGCTGCATCACAACTTCCAGTCGCCTTGCTGCAGCCAAGGCGACTTAACCAAACCGAACACATTCGACTGCCGGAGTGGAGTACATGGCTACCCAGGTTCGACTCCCGGCCGGCCCCCTTCTCTGGGAACTTGATGCGGGGCCGGACCTTGTGACTTTCGCGTGCGTCTGTCGCAGGGAAGAACTCTGCCCCAACACCTCGTCGAGTGTTTTTCAAATCAAAACGTGGAATAGGCGTATCGCATTTCATCAACTGACGCGGCGGAAGCTCATCTCACGTAAGTTACGAATCCGACTGACACTGCGGGCGTGGACTGCTTCGTCGGGTCTTTTCAATGTAGGAGGTCAAGATGGCCAACAGGAGTCTGTTTTCGAGCATCGCGAGCGTTCTACCACGAGCAACGAC
>JAGQPC010000738.1 GCA_020426925.1 Planctomycetales bacterium
CTTCTGCTTGAAAAAAAAAATGCGAAAAAGTATGAACGGCAGCTGGATCGGTGAAATCGTCGGCCGGAACGTAGACGGCTTGGACCGACGTGATCGCGCCCGAAGCAGTCGAACAGATTCGTTCTTGGAGCGCTGCCAGATCAGTCGCGAGCGTCGGTTGGTAGCCGACTCGCGATGGCAATTCGCCCATCAGACCTGAAACTTCCATCCCCGCCTGCACAAACCGAAAAATATTGTCGATCAACAGGAGTACGTCTTGCTTCGCATCGTCGCGAAAATACTCGGCCATCGTCAAAGCGGTATGTCCAACACGAAAGCGAGCACCCGGTGGTTCGTTCATTTGCCCGAATACCATTACCGTGTCGTTCAGCACGCCGGCATCTTGCATTTCGCGATAGAGTTCCTCGGCTTCGCGACAACGTTCACCAATTCCGCAGAACAGGCTGACACCCGAATGCTCACCAACCACGTTGTTAATCAATTCCGTGATCAAAACGGTCTTGCCGACCCCCGCTCCACCGAACAGCCCGGACTTGCCACCTCGCTCCAGCGGAGTCAGTAGGTCGATTGCCTTGATCCCAGTAGAGAACACTTCGGATTTAGTGACTCGCTGAGTCAGCGGCGGAGGCGCCCGGTGAATCGAGCGGTAGTGAACATTCGATAGCTGGTCTCCATGATCGGCCGGATCACCAAACAGATTTAGCATCCGCCCCTTCAACGCGTCTCCAACCGGCACATGAATCGGCCGCCCAAGATTTCGGATGGCATCGTTTCTTGCGAGAGAAGGAATCGGAGTCAGCGCGACGCCTCGAATCGTTTCATGGTCAAGCAATGTCTCGACTTCGATCACGATCTCTTCATCATCGCCACACCTCAATTCATTGTGAACCGATGGCAATTCGAGCGGGAACCGTGCGTCCACCACGTTTCCACGGACTGCGACAATATGCCCCATCGACGCTTCAGTCGTCATAGCGCCGGAACCGAATCGCTTTGTACTTCTAGTTGGATGCATGGATCGCATTCAGCGGTGAGCAAGAAATCGTCGCAAAGCACCAGAAGCAACAGGCGTGCCGTTTCATTGCACAGAGTTTGCGCATTGCACAACGTGCGAATCGGATCATCTCGACGCAACTGGAGATTTGCAGGTGTGCGAATAAGAACGCGCAATTACGCGGGAGTTCTGGATGTCCCTAATGAATGCGCTCATGAATGCGTAGCTCGCTCACACGATGCATGGCACGTCGTTTGCACCTGCATTCTACGGCGGACAGCACCGAGTTAGGTTTTGCGCGGCAAACATACGCGCCAAGAAAACTATGAAACAGGAGCAATACGATGGACTGGTTAGAGAACAGAACGATTGTTGTGCCATTCGACTTTTCCGATCAATCAGTCGACGCCGTGAAACTTGCAGAACAACTTGTCAGTGACGAACAAGAGATCCACGTCATCCATGTCGTTCCAGATTTCGATGCAGTTTCCTATCCGGGACTATTGGGTAGCCCGATGGATAATGTGCTCCGCAAGAAAGAGGCTCACGAAAAAATGGTTGATGCGTTGTGCGAAGTCGCGACAGATGCCGTGTGCCTTGAAGTTCGCGACGGCGACCCGGGAAAAGAAATCGCTGGGTTCGCCGAGCAGATCGGCGCGGGCCTGATCGTCATCCCGTCTCACGGCAGATCGGGAATCGGCCGCGTCCTCATGGGCTCTGTTGCCGAGCGCGTGACGCGTTTTGCCCATTGCCCGGTACTCGTCCTGAGGCCTCAGCGGAAACGCAAAAGCTCGGATACCGAGCGCGAAGTAAAATCATCAGCTGCCGCTGAACTCCGGCTGGACGACTTGCTCGAAGTCTACTCAACGGACGATTCCACCGACGCCGAAATCGTTCGGAACGCGCTTCGCAGCGAAGGAATAAAATGCGAAATCGACGGCGAAAACCAAGGTGGCTTCACAGGACTGACCTCAATGCCAATTCGGCTTTTTGTCCGAGCCGAGGATTTTGACCGCGCGCTCAAGCATATTCAAACCTACCAGCCAAAGTGAGGCTCGCTTCGGATTCTTAGTGCCTGAGCAAGCGAACATGGCGTGCTCGTTTACTCACCTCCTGATTTGTCATTGTCATAGACCAGGAACCGAGTGATCCAATCGGCGTACGCGTTCTCTGTGCGAATAGACATGTGCT
>JAGQPC010000739.1 GCA_020426925.1 Planctomycetales bacterium
CGACCTATAGCCGAGCGGTAAAGTCGATTGGGCAAATCAGTCGATTTAGGAGGCTAAAGCGGACGCTTCAGCCGGATCAAAGGGACGGATACTCCATCGAAGCAGCGCAACTGCTACAAGCGTTCTTCAGTTCTGGCCGGTCTGATGACCACATCGATACGTTTGCCGAAGATATGCAATACCTAGACAAAGATGATCACCAGTGGCTCTACGATCAGATACATGCGGAGTGGATGGCAACTGGCTGTGAAGCCTGTCGGGAATTACTGTTTTCTCTCGCAGTGCTCTGCGGATACGCCCACCCTGATGCACCCGACTTTCACGACGATGAAGATGGAATGTTCGGAGGCGGAAATGACTAGAAGTTGCCGAAAAGAAAAATGGCGATGTGCGGTCAAACGTATGTCGCCAATTTCATGGAAGAACTCGAACGGTGTGAGTTCAATGCTCGTGTCGCAATTCCGCAACCTAAAGGTCGTTCATTCGATCCCTCACGGCATTCGTCTGGTGGAATCCGCGGTTTAGTTCTCGCCGACTTCGGAAAAAACAGTCGCTTGCCACCTAAACTTCCCCTCTGAAGACTGACTCCTGTCAGGCCGTCATAGATGGCTCCAAAATGATCCGACCCTCCTGTCGGACCAGTAACGCAAGATACAACCATTCGTTATTAGGTTAGAAATCCCAAAGAAAAACAGTTTGTTACGAATCAAACCGTATCCCCGTGTTGTGCGACAAGTCCTCTTCAAAGCTGCCTCGACCACGCTGAACGCCTTCTGCGTCGGCCCGAAGCAGATTTTTCTAGATCGGGCGGGAAGCTTCTAAATACTGTCACAATCGCTACAGTCGCTTCCGTGCGATCATTAGCACTTTAAAATGTAGCAGCTTCCCAGTTGTTTCGACTTAGCTGATTTCTCAAGCCGAAGTAGATAGGATACGCGTCTTACGTATGGACTAACGCATTCCTGGTTCCAATTCAACAATGGCTCGTTTCACCGTCGACACACACTTGTTTAGAGAGCTTGGCGAGCTTCTCGTTGGCCGAGATTCGACCGCGCTCGTCGAGCTCATTAAGAACTCGTATGACGCTGACGCTACGGAAGTCACGGTCTACGGGGAGGACCTTGGGAAAGCGAGCGGCAAGATCATCATCACGGATGATGGAATAGGAATGACGCCAGACACCTTCACTTCTGGATTCCTGCGAATAGCATCACGAATCAAGGAGGAAGGAAAGCGGCGTTCTCCATGCTACGGACGTCGTTACACAGGCGCGAAGGGCATTGGCCGTTTGGCAGCGCAGAAGCTGGCATTCAATCTGAACCTTGTTTCCGCACCGTATTCAGAGGTGTTTGGAGAGGATGCTTCAGGTGTTGAAGCCTCTATCGACTGGAAACAGATTGACGCGTGTGAAACCTTGGAAGACGACGAGATCGACGACGCAATTCGTGTCGAAGGGGTAGATGCGGACGACGATGCTGGAACGGAAATCGAGCTGAACAAGCTCAGAGGAAAGTGGACTGCTGCCGAGCGAGCGAGGGTCATCCACGAAGTTACGACCTTTCAGCCTCCTGATGTTTTGCTCGGCATTCCGAAACGAGTGACAAGCGAAGAACTTTTGTTCGACGAACCGACCGTCCGGGATGTCGAAGGTCAGGAAGACCCCGGCTTCAAAATCAACCTCGAAGGCGACTTTGCAGTCGGTGAGGAATACTGGAAGGTCGTTGCCGAAGCAGCGGATTGGATTCTCGAAGTTGATTCCGACAACGAGAGCGGCACGGTTTCCTATTTGATCACGCCGACCAAAGCGTTCCTCAAACAGTGTCCCAACGCTGAGCAACACGAGTTCCACTGGGATGAGCCGACCGTGGACTTCATTCCGACTTTCAATGCACGCATTCTGATTCGTGAGGGCCTTACCAAAGGCTTGAAGGACAATCAGCGACGGTGGCTGGTGAAGAGTGCGGGCGTACGTGTCTACATGGAAGGTTTTCGCGTTTTGCCCTACGGCGACTCTGGTGATGATTGGCTTGAAATCGACCGGGATTACACACAGCGACTGCGTACCCTTCGCTTTCTTACTGAAGCGGACCTCGATTTGAGTCGCTTTGGAGAAGACGATGCAGACTTTGGACTCACGGCGCTACGCAACTCGTCGTATTTCGGCGCGGTCTTCTTGACGAATAACGGCACGGACGAACTTTCGATGCTGGTAAATCGGGAGGGTTTCATTCCGAACGCAGCATTCATGAGCATGCGAGATATTGTAAGGGTTGGAATTGATCTTTCAGTGAGAACGCGCGCTTACGAAAACAGAGAAGATCGTCAGAAACGCCGCGAAGAGCGGAGTGATGGAAAGCAGGACGCTGATACTCCGCCGGAACGTCTGAATCTGCGTGAAGCGGCTGAGTCATCGCGAGACAAGGCGTTAGTACTTGCGAAGCAGTCTCGACAAGCCGCAGCGGCCGGCGATCACAAGAAAGCTGAAAAACTGATCATCTCTGCCGGCAAAGAAATCCTGCGCGGCACGGAGCTGGCAAGTGAGTTGATTACAGACCGGTCGGTCATGCAGGTGTTGGCAGGCGTCGGTTTGCAGATGGCTGCGTTTGTACATGAATTGAATGCACTAATCGGAATGGCTCAGGCAGTCGAAGCAGCAATTGTCTCGCTTCAGAAACAGGGCACCTTGTTCGTAGACGAGAGGGAGCGCAAAGAACTGGCAAAGCTATCTCAGCACGTATCTGACCTTCGTCGTGTTGTGGAACGTCAGGCGTCGTATTTGAAAGACGTGACGTCGCCAGATGCTCGAAGGAGACGGTCTCGCCAGAAGCTCTCAGAGCGTTTTGCAGCCGCAGAGAAGCTGATTCATCGTGCAGCAGAAAAGCGAAAGATCACCATCGAGAACTCGATCTCACCAAGCCTGAAATCGCCGCCGATCTTTCCCGCAGAGCTGACCGTGGTGTTTTCAAATCTGCTTTCAAATGCCGTCAAAGCCTGTCGTCGCGGCGGTCGAGTGCATGGCAAGGGACGAAAGAAGCCGAACGGCAATGTCGTTATCACGATTCAGAACACCGGAGTCAGGGTAAAGCTCAAAGATGCAGAAAAATGGTTCCTTCCGTTCAAATCGACAACTGTTGAGTCCGACCCGCTTCTCGGACAAGGTATGGGAATGGGGCTTCCGATTGTCCGCAACATTCTCGAGGAGTACGGCGCACGCGTGAGTTTTGTCGAGCCTTCAGGCGATTACACCACGGCCGTTGAGATTGTCTTTGAATAAGAAACGCATAATGTCTGAACAAACCCCAACGGTTGTTTTTATTGACGATAAGGAAGAGGAGCTTCGGCCACTTGCCGAACGCGTGAAAGCTGCTGGCATTAACGGCTGCACCGTTGATTTTCCTGACGATGTTGACGAGGACACCCTGAAATCGGCTGACCTTGTTGTTGTGGATCACTCGCTCGATGAGTGGATCACGAATGTTGACGTTGAGCAGATATCACTCAAGCCTCCAAATGGCATTGCACTCGCATCTGTACTCAGGGAACATTCACACGACCTCAAAGAATATCCACCGACCGGCTTTGCGCTGATAACGGGAAAACCGAACTCTGTTTCAGCGACGCCAGGCGAGCGTCGCCCGCACATTGTTGCTCGTCTATCGAATCTGGAGTGGTTCTTCGAGAAACAGACGGATACGGAGGAGAACGTGCGTCGAATCACGTCGCTCGCCGAGGCAATCCACGATCTGCCTGAGGATTTGAGTAACCAACCAACAACAATGGACCGCCTGCTTACGATGCTCGCGGTCGACAACCACGAATTAGCTGACCGCTTCCATGACGACATTGAGAGGTGTCGACCTCCAATTCATCACATTGCGCAAGACAGTGGAGGGCTGATATTGATCCGCTGGCTCTTGCATCGCGTGCTGCCCCACACATGTTTTTTGTTCGATTACATCCACCTTGCTGCACGACTTAGAGTGACTCCGCAATCTCTCAAGACACAGCTGTCGGATGAATCAGTTTTCGGCAATGAGCTGTCGAAGTTTCTCTATCGAGGGCTGCTCGCGAACTTCGATGGAAACCGCTGGTGGCGCGGCGGTATTGAACAGTGGCTTTGGGATAAAACAGACGGAAACTCGGCGAAGACCGAAGCAATCCATGCCCTGCTGGACGCGCTGCAGGCTAACTCGTTAGAAAAGATTGATATCGCTCGACCAGTTGTTACGTTGAACGAACACTTGGAACAGTTGGAAGATTTGTCCCCACGAGCTGAGGTGGTTCCTGTGCAGCTGGATGACTGGCCAAGTTACGCAGAACCCGGCTACGTGAGGAAAGACCTCCTAGCGGAGCACGACCATCTCAAGCTGTTTGCAACGGAAGCGATTGAGTAGCAGGGACGCAAGGCATGACTGATTATCAAGGAATCCGAATACGCTATGTCGACCTACGCTCCGACCTCGAACGGATGCGTGATCTTGCGAGTCCTTTTCTTTCGCCCGAGTGTGAGGGCGTGATTGATTCCTGCGTTTCGCAGTTAGACAGCATTCGGAACGGAAAATGCGACAAAACGCATCTTCTGGAAATTCTTGAGGGCTGGCCGATCAAAACGATCAATAGCGCCGGTGAATACCGTAACAACGGAAAGGACGGTGGACGGGCTGTGTTCGGAAGAGTCTGGTTCCGCTGGGGACTGATGAATGTCAACAAGGGAGTCAAACGCCAAGAATACTTTCATCTCTCCGGTGAAGTGACGACCAGCATAGACATTATTGACTGCGAGAATGAAGAACGGGTGGCCCGATGGCAATTCGAGGCCGGGGATGGAGGTTCTCCTGGCTGCCATCTGCATGCAGCTATGAATCAGTACGGTGGCGATGGGCTGTTTCCTGAATGGCTCAAGGTACCGCGTCTGCCAAGTATTTTGCTGTCACCGATGGATGGGCTTGAGTTTCTGCTGGGGGAACTTTTTCAACGGCGCTGGGTCGAAGAAGTAAGCGCCGATTCTGAGGTGCGGAATTCTTGGGCGAACAGCCAAAGCCACCGAATGGAGAGAATATTACGTTGGAGTTGGGAGCGTGTTCGCAACCCTGACGCCACTCCGTGGATCGACTTGAAGAAGGCGAAGCCAGCATTTGATCTTTTGACTGAATCCTGACAAATGATCCTTCCTGAACCACCACTCTCCTGCAAAGTCTACACACCGAAACCGCTTGCGGTTGCGATGATAAATGTGATCGCGCGAAGAGAGCGGCAAAGGTGGCTGGAACCAAGCTGCGGAAGCGGTGCGTTCATCGAGGCGCTACACGATCAGGGTATTTCGCCACGCGACATTGTTGGTGTCGACCTCGACAAGAACTTGGCAACCGCTGATTCGTTGGGGCAGGTATCACGGGGATGCGACTTTTTAGATTGGTCAAAGACACGCGGTGGTCGGTTTGACTGCGTCGTCGGCAATCCTCCGTTCGTTGCGATCAACCAACTACCGACACTGTTGAGGCAAACTGCTTCGGCTGTGGCGGACCTTGATGGAATGCCGATCGGAGAACGGTCCAACACCTGGTATCCATTTATGGTTCGCGCAATCAAGCTACTTCGCAGCGGCGGCAGTATGGCATTTGTTCTCCCTGCAGCGTGCGAGTACGCAGATTACGCTGCTGTCGGACGCTCGCGACTTACCAGCTACTTCGAACGTGTTGACGTGATCCGTAGTCGCCGCCCCCTCTTTGACGGTGTGGCCGAAGGCGTCGTTGTTCTGATTGCTCAAGGTAAAGGTGGAACCGGAAAGCACTACCGTCGACATGAAGTGGACGATTTGTCGGCAGTCATAGGACGGTTGCAGAGCTTGTCGAATTTCAACGCCCGGAGTTGCCCTGCCCAGCGAGGCGGGTCGCAACTGGAGGCACGAATAAGACTCGGGGATGTAATCGACATTCGGATCGGTGGCGTGACCGGGGATAGCAACTACTTTGTACTGAGCGAATCTGAAAGACATGCGCAGCGACTGCCCCAATCAGCGTTCGTGCCTGTTTTGTCGCGAAGTAAGCATGCTTTCAACAGCGATATTTCAATGACGACGTGGGAATCGCTTCGAGCGGCAGATGAGAGAGTGTGGCTGTTTCGCCCGGAGGACCGACACTTGAATCAAGTAGCTGTCGGACACTATCTGGCATTATGTAAGAGCGAGGGAGGATGTGATCGAAGCCGTTACAAAATTCGTCTGCGAAACCCATGGCACAGAACTCCGTTACCTGATCAGCCCGATCTGTTCCTAACCGGCATGAGCGGTGCAGGTCTGTGGATGTGCATCAATGAGTTCTCTTCGCTGAATGCGACAAATACTCTTTATGTTGGCAAATTCAAGGAACCCCAACTTCGTCGAGAAAAGTACGCATGGGCTCTCGGCTTGTTGACTTCAAGAGTTCAAAAGCAAGTGTTACGCTCGCGGCGTGTTTATGCAGATGGACTATCAAAGCTCGAACCTAGCCAAATCGCGGACCTGGAAGTACCTGTCCCACCGTTGATTCGTGACGCGATATCAAAGTATCGTCGAGTAGTGGCTATGTTCTTGGACTCCAAGCAAAGTCAGGCAATGGCCGAGGCTGACGCTGTCTTTCAGCGTCGCAGTTAGCGTACATTTGCGAGAATCGCTCCAATGAGTTGACGCGTATGATTGGCTATCTGCGACCGAATCACCGTGGCGCGCAGACGCGAACGCAGCAATCGATTGTCTGGCGGACGGATGGCCCAGGTTATGGTCCTGCAGTAGAATGCAGGAAACGTGCAGGAAACTGTCGGTGCGAAAGGGTATTTTAGGGCATATTTCGCCAAGTGAAGCAAGTGGCAAGCGCCACAGCCAATGCTTCCAACTTGTTGGCAGACAACAAGTTACATACGAGTGTGCCCTAAAGCTGGCTGGATCGGATGACGGACTTTTAATCCGTAGGTCCTG
>JAGQPC010000740.1 GCA_020426925.1 Planctomycetales bacterium
CGAGCCCCCAGCACCGAATTCCGGGGGCTCGCATACGCTCGACCCCGGCCACCCAGTCGCGTGCCAGTCCGACATCGAATCACAGCCGGCCCGCAGGAGTTTCCGAACGAAGTTGCTCGTTCATGTCGATGGCAGCCTGTTCTACCGCACGCTGCCAGTCGGCGTTTCCAAAACTTGCGTACTCTTCACGCGCATGTGCGAAGATAATTCCGCGAGAACTATTGATGACGGCGCCTAGCCCGTTTTCGTCAAAGCCTGCAACGACATCGGCTGCAGTTCCGCCTTGTGCTCCAAATCCAGGAATCAAAATCCACGCGTTGGTCATGACCGAACGGAGCTCGCGAAGCTGATCCGGATAGGTGGCTCCAACCACCGCTCCAACCGCGCCGTAGCCTGAATCGCTTGTCGTTGATTCGGCTAATCGCTGCACGAATTCAGCAACGTGCTGATAGATTGGCTTTCCATCAGCGACAAGGTCTTGCAGCATCCCGCCGCCGGGATTGGACGTTTTGACGAGCACAAAAATCCCCGTGCCGCTTTGTTTCGCCGAATCTACGAATGGCGTAATGCTGTCCTCACCCAAGTAGGGACTGACCGTCAACGAATCCGACGCCAAACCGTGATCGGCCTCAGCCAAATATGCGCCAGCATACGCCGTCGCCGTCGACCCAATATCGTTTCGCTTGCCGTCCGCGATGACAATCAGGCCTTGGTTGCGAGCATACGAAATGACATTCGCCAACGCTACCATTCCTGCCGGCCCGATCTGCTCGAAGAACGCCAACTGCGGCTTCACGACGCCAACGTGCCCCGAAACCGCATCGATCACGCCAATACAGAATTTTTCGTAGGCCGCGGCGATTTCGTCCGGAGTTGCAGAGTCACCAGGACGTAATGAATCCGGCAATTGTTTGACGCGAGGATCGAGTCCCACAACAACAGGACTTCGTCGACCCTTAACAGCATCAGCCAATCGATCAGCAAAAGGTTGCAACTTGGACTCCTTCCACCATGAAACTGTAGTGGATCTTGCTAAAGATCCTTGCGGCTGAACATTCACTTAAAACGCTTGCAGCACGGGGAAGTTTAGCTACAGGAAAAATATTCTAATAACGATCGCTATCTTAAGAGACTAGTCACGAAATCCTAGGGGACTAGCTGGCCGACTGTTCTTCGTGATGGCCGCGAACTTCGACATACATCGCTCGAGTCGAACGGCAGAGATCGATGAGCTGTTCCGTGATCGTTTCCAGCGAGTGCGATTCGGCGTCACCTTCACTGGCAGCGATCAATTCAGCGGTCATCTCTTGAATGGCGGGAATCGAATAGCCTTCGGCGGTAGCTTGCAGCCGAGTTGCCAGCGAGTGAAGTCGACTGATATCGTTGTCGTCGAGCGCCGTCATTAGTTCTTCAACTTGAATCCCGATTTGCAGTGCCGCTTCTTTCGAGCTGATGTCCACTGAGTTCGATGGCCGTCGAATTCGAGCGATAGCGATGAGTCGTTCGACTAGCTGCGGATCAAACTGCTTGCCGGCACATTGTCTTAGCTCCGCAAATGCCTCGTCGGACGTCATGCGGCTGCGATAAACGTGGTCTGACACCATCGAGTCAAACGCGTCGACGAGCTCGATGATCTTCGCAGCCTTAACGGTTGAGTCTCTGCGGGAAGCCGGAATCGCGGCCTCCGACAGACGCTTGTGATGAAGACTGACGATTTCGGAAAGCTCCGGCGCGCTGAACGCGGACTCAATGATTTCCACGCTGATGCGTCGATAAGTTTCCATGACGTTCCATTCTTCCTCCGTCAGCGCTCCGGGCTTGAGCAGAATGGAATCAGGCACGCCGATTTTTCCGATATCGTGCAACAACGCTGCGATCTCCAACAAGTAGATTTCGCGTGACGACAACAGGCCGCGTGCGACTTCGACGCTCAGCTCAGACACACGCTTGCTATGGGCTGCCGTTTCTGGATCGCGGAAAGCAAGTGCTGACAATAATGACGTGACAGCCGGATAAGGAATCTGCGTAGTTGGAAGATTTACTGTTTCGCCACCACTCTTCTCACGTGAGATCGTTTCTTCAAAGTCGATCTCTTCGCTCCATGTTCCAAACTGCACCACTTGGTTTCGGCCGTTCCGCTTGGCAACATACAGGCTTTTGTCGGCCTGGTCTTGGAGCTCTTGCGGATCGCCTGCTCCATCGTAAATGGACGCAAGGCCTAAGCTGGCGGTCACCTTGATCAAGATCGGGAATCCGGTAACTTCTGCATTTTCGATAGCTATGCGAAGTCGCTCTGCCTCTTTCTCCATCGCATCGTGTGACCGGCCCGGCAGCAGCAAGCAGAATTCTTCACCGCCGTATCGACACGCCATATCGTTGTCTCTGACATGGTCGTTCAAGACGCCGGCAACGACTCGCAGCGTTTCATCGCCCGCGCTATGGCCGTAATCGTCATTGATCGATTTGAAAAAGTCGATGTCGACCATCAAGCAATGAAGTGGAGTCTTCCGTTGCTTCGATTCGTTAAACATCTCATCAAACCGAGTCAAAAACGTACGGCGGTTGTAGCAACCGGTCAGTGGATCGACCGTCGCGAGCACGCGAAGCTCTTCGTTCTGACGTTTAATGTGTTCGCGAGACTGGCGGATGCTGGTGAGCATCTTTTGCAGGCGAGTCTCTTTTTCTTCCAAGACCGTGATATCGTCAAAACTCGCGAGCACACCTTGATGTACCCCCGCATCATCAACAACGGGCGAAGCGTTGACAAGAAACGTCTTCTCTCGTTTTTCTGCGTCAATCAGATGGACTCGCGCACCCAGTTCCGCTTTTCCGCTTTTCTGGCTGGTTTCCCAAGGCAACGCTTCGTTTGACTTGCGGCGAAAACCATGAACGGAATCGGCAGTGTGACCAATCAACGAATCTGATTCGATTCCCAGCTGCTCGCCAAACGCGTTGTTCGCCAACACGATTCGATTGTCCTTGTCCAGAACAATCAGTCCTTCCGCCAGCGTATTCAGCGCGGAACGAACTCGACCAGGAACTGCCTGCGTCGGATCCAGATACTGCAACGTGCGATCCATGTAAATTAGAAAGACGACTCCGCACACAGCACTGACAAACACTGTCGCCAAGACCGGTTTAGACGTCAGGAACCCGGACCAGCCAGACATACTCGCG
>JAGQPC010000741.1 GCA_020426925.1 Planctomycetales bacterium
ATCATCAAACTTCATTCGCAAGGTCATCGCCTTGATGTCGTCGACGCTGTCCAAGGTGAATGGAATACGAGTGAACAGCGAGTTTGTCTTGTCGTTGAGCTCCGCTTCCAGATTTGTGCCTAACAGCGGAGCGAAATCGTCGCCCGACGTTTCGAACCCGACTCCCGTCGTTCCCGATCCCCAGGCAGCGTCGTCAAAGTCAACGGCCGTCCACGACTTACCGAGCGAATCGTCGGTAGGCACAAAGTAGTGAACAGGAGTTTCACCTGGCTCTGACGAGAAGAATTCGACAAAGCTACTGTCGTCGGAAACCGTTTGCTCCAAGTACAAGAAGTCACGTCGCGGACCGGCGAAATCGTTCTTGAGAATATCGGTTCCTTCTGCGAAGTCTCGATGTCCGTTTTGGCCCCAAGGTGCTCGGTTCTCCGCATTGTGTAGTGCCGCATCGGGCCTCATCATTTCGACAAGTTCGTCGACTCGGTTTTCAAAATAGAGTTCGTCAGCAGGCGTTCCAGGCGGCTGAATGAGCTGATCCATCACGCTACGCATGCGACGCAGATACATTTCCCGAACTCGCGGGTCAGCATAAAGCCTCTGCAACAGCGTGTTATTGCCACCGACAAAGAGTGCGTTTTCTGGGTAGATGGTGTCGTCGAAGTAGGCTCGCCCAAACCCGCCCCAGTTGTGCCCGAACGTTAGATCTTCGTCCCATTGCAGGAATTTCCAATCCTGCGAGCCGTTTGAATCGCGATAGGCATAGTAGTTTTTGTGACAGCAGTCTGCGTCGGAGACTAGCGACATGCCAACCATGTAATTCACCATGCCGGGCAAATCATAGTTGTCGTAGATATACGCGTCGCGGTCGTCAGCCCTAGCGCCGACGCCTTTAATTGCGGCGTCGAGATCATCTTTGCCTTCGTATCGACGAGATTTCTTTTCAGCGGAACCGACGCTGGCCCACGTGTCGTAGATCTTGTAGAGCGCGCCATCAGGATCCAAGCCAACTCGATCCAACCAGCGGTCGTCACCGTCTTCGACAAAGTCGTAAATGGCACTGAATTCTCCGTTGACCTCAACTCGGACGGAAAACGCGAGTAGCGCCGGGCTGCCTGATAGATCATGCATTTCCCATGCAAGTGTGTTCCGCAATAACGACTGGTCTGCGTAATTCGAAAGCAGATTGAAGTCCTTCATTCGCCCAATGTCATCGTTCAACCTGAAGCGATGGTCCTTGGGAAAGTCGACATCGTAACTTTTCAGCGGGAAGCCTCGTGACGACTGTCCGTGCAAATCGAATTGCACGTTGTCGTAAAATTCACCGTCGTAGAAAAGCGAAGATTTTGTGCCAGCATCCGAGTCGGCAGCTCGAGGGTTTTCGACAAACCAGTGAAAGATCGGCAGGTTGCTCGTCACGGCAGGATCCTCGACGACCGTACCATTGAAGCGTTCAGAGTCGCCGACATCTCGGTTTGCTGGGTATCGCGATTGACGCCCTTCAATGTCACTCGCTGAAACAAACCAACGAACCATTTCGCCAGCCTGCGCAGCATCAGCAGGAATCGTCGCGGTGTAAATGCCATCGTTCGCCGCCGCGTCGTCGCCTGCTCCGTTGTCCATCATCGGAAGCACGATCGTGTCGCCAAACATGACTTGATAGTTGAGCCGCAGGTCTGACACGTCCGCGAACGTTCGGTCCGCGGCAGCCGTCACGACGATCGGCTCACCCGGCTTCGGAATATTCGGCGAGTGAATCACGTCCGTAAGCAACGGCCCAAGCTTTGTAGCGCCAAGTCCATTCGGTTCACCTGGTGTTGGTGAAAGGAAGAAACGAAGCTCATCTGGCTTCACTTTCTGCACACCGACGCTCAATTCCGGCGAGATCAGCAAATCACCGTCGCTCGCATCTAAGTTTAACGCGTGAATTTGCAGAACGTTCGTGCCGGCTACTAAAGTGCCGAGGTTGTTCGACAGGTCGAACCGTTCGAAGGCGGTCGCAGAAACGTGATCGCGAGAATCAACTGCCGTTGAATCAAACGCAACGACATCGGGAGCGTTACCCGCGGCAACCTGCTGACCGTTGATGTACGCAACGAACCCATCATCATATTTGATGCCCAGATCAAGCGCGGTGACAACGGTCGGATCGTCAACCGTAAACGGAATGCGAGTGTATACGCTTGAACCGACTCCGAACGCCGCTGACCGAAGATCGGTGGCGAACGATTCTCCAATGTCTGCGAAACGACGAATCTGTGCGTTGAAATTCACCGTGTCGTCGTCGCCATGAGGAGCGGCAGGATCGCCATCGACACCAAGCGGATCAACAATGAAGTCCAAGGTGTCGCCAACGTTGATATTCGGAATTTCGAGAACGTGAGTTAGACCGGTCCGATCATCTTGAGCGACAAGAATCGAATCAATCTCTTCACCATTCAAGAAGACTCGGCCAGTAACTCCGTCGCCTCCGCTACGTGCTTTCGAGAACGACCATTCCAGTTCGACTCGTCCTGCGTAATTACTTGTCCATCGACGGACGGCCCAGTGCGCGGAACCTTGGTCGACGCCATTCGCTTGTGCAGAACTACCAGTGATTTGTGTGTACGGAGGGTTTCCGTCTGGCCAATCCCAGCGTCTTCTAATAAAGAACTCGGCCGGGAATTCGATCATATTGGTCGGCTGGTAAGTGCCGTCAGCATCCAGAAGTGGTTCATAGTAACCGTACGTCCAGCCGTTGACTCCTTGGACTCCGTCGCTGTCGTAGTCTGCTTCCGAATCGGCCACGATCGCGACCTCAACCGGGTTAAACTCATACCCGCTGACGGTTGCGGTAAACGACGTGGTATCTCCGTCATTGTTGTCACCGTCGCCAGCATCAATCGCAAAGTCGATCACATCGCCAAAGGCAACGTTCACGGTAACCGAATAGTCCTCGCTTGCACCATTTACCGTTCGGTTCAAGAGTTCTTGGCCATTGTGAAGAACTCTGGCGACCGCGCCATCGCCAGCGGCATCAGGATTGTTGATCGTTCCGGCAATGGTGATCTCACCTTCCGTTTCGCTGACCCACCGACGGATCGCCCACTGCGACAGGAAACCGACACTGGGATGACTGTCGGTTCGCCCAATGCGAAGCCCAGACGCTTGACTCCATTCGTTGTTAGCGGCGTCAAAGAAGACTGTTGCGTTTAGCGGTGTGAATTCAGAGGACGCATACGTTCCATCCGCATCGGCATTTTTCGCCCACGTTCCATATTGCCAGTTCGCTAGTGATTGCACATTCGAAAATTCAGACTGCGAATCGGCGAGCTGCACAACTTCCTGCGCGGGAACAAACCCAAGTCCCGTTGCGCCAGATGACCACGCTGCGTCGTCGAAGTCGGGATCAAGCCATGTGCCGCCCAGCGCATCGGGCTCAACAGGATCAAGCGACGCATCAGTTGGAACGAAGTACTTCGCCGTCACGCCCGTCGAGATCAGCGACTGCGTTTCGATACCAACGGGAATTCCGTACGACACGTCTTCGATTTGTTCTGGATAACCGTCTTCACCAAAACTGCTGACTATGTTTTGGCCGTCTGGTTCAACGAGCGCCAGATAGCTTCCGGTTCTGGACAGACGGAAATTCGTGTGAAGTTCTTCGTCCGGACGATCTCGGTCCTTACCAGATGCGAATACGATCATGTATCCGCCGCCTGGAATCTCGACGTCAGGGAATCGCCACTTTTTCAAATCGTTTGCGTCGTCAGTCAGAATGTAATTGTCCAGCGACAAAGTTTCATTGCCGGGATTGTAGATTTCGATCCAATCGGAATCGTCACCATCAACGTCGCTGAGCGTTGTGTCGTTCGAAGCCACGATTTCGCTGATCACTGGAGAGACCGAAAGCACTACGCGCGCTTCCAGTGTTTCCAACGTGTATTCAGACCGACGCGAACGTCTCCTTCTTCGGCTAGCAAGATGACTCCCACCAAGACGTCCGTGTTTGAAGAAACTTCTCATGTTATTCAACCTCTGCAAGGATTAATCAGCGCTACCATAGCCGATCCGATTGATCGGCATCGCGAGCAGAATGCAAACGAAAGCATGTTCAGCAGCTGAAACCGCAATCGCCTCCGTCGCCCTTTCGAATTCGCATCGCCCGTGCGTAGAGTTTACACGAAGAATTTGCCGGAATCGACAAAAAGCCGGACAGAGTTTGGCAGCTTTTTTAAATATCGAAGTGCGCATTGCGCTCGCACGTTTTGGCTTTTGGACTCGCCGCACATCCCGCCAAAAATCGTTAGCAAACCTGAACGTACAAAGCGTCCAAAGAATATGCTTCACGTCTAGCTGCTCGTCAGTGTGCCACTGGCTTTGCCAGTGCTGCCCGAATTCCCGATGTAGAGTTGTAGTCTGTGTCAGCTTAGTCTTGGTGTAGTGGAAGTTGCTAAACTTCCGGGCGGACGGGATCTTTGGCAAGATCCACTACAAGATACCCCAAAATCCAAGATGCATTGGACTAGTAGACGGCATTCGCAGAGCCACAGGTTTATTTGAGCTTGCCGATCAACACCGATGCGTTGTGGCCGCCGAAGCCAAAGCTATTGCTCATTGCAACGGTGACTTCTCGCTCTTGCGGCTGGTTCGGTGTGTAATTTAGATCACACGCCGGATCAGGAGTCTCCAAGTTAATCGTGGGAGCGATCACTTTGTTGAGTAGTGTTTTGACGCAAACAACCGCCTCAATCCCTCCACTAGCGCCCAGCGAATGACCGAGCTGGCTCTTGGTGCTAGAAATGCTCAATTCGTACGCGTGATCGCCGAAGACATTCTTGACCGCCTGAGTCTCTGCCTTGTCACCCAGCGGTGTGCTGGTCCCATGAGCGTTGATGTATTGAACTTGCTCTGGAGACAACCCCGCATCGGCGAGCGCTGATTTCATCGCCTTGGCGGCGCCGACTCCATTTTCATCAGGCTGAGTAATATGACCGGCGTCTCCGCTGGCGCCGAACCCAAGTACTTCGGCTAGGATTTCTGCGCCTCGAGCCTTCGCATGCTCCAGCTCTTCAAAGACCAGAATTCCTGCGCCTTCCGATAGTACGAATCCATCTCGATCCAAATCGAATGGACGGGATGCTCGCGGTGGATCGTCGTTGCGGTCCGACAACGCTTTCATGTTCGCGAATCCGCTGATTCCCATCGGCGTGATCGCTGCTTCCGTGCCACCCGTGACCATGACGTCGGCTTCGTCGTGCTGGATAGCTTTGAGCGCGTCGCCAATCGCGTTGGTGGCACTGGCACACGCAGTCGCAACCGTGTAATTCGGCCCACGCATGCCGTATTTAATCGAAATATTTCCGCCAGCGGCGTTCAGCATTAGCTTAGGAATCGTCAGCGCCGAAACTCGGTCCGGCCCTTTGTGCAACAGACGCTCGACTTGAGTTTCGATTTCGCCGAGGCCTCCGATGCCCGAACCAAGAATGACGCCGCATCGGAATGCGTCTTCTTTCTCAAAATCCAGTCCGGAATGTGTGACTGCATCAGTACCGGCGACAACGGCAAACTGCGTAAAACGATCGACGCGCTTGAGGTCTTTCGACGAAATATATTCGATCGGCTCCCAATCGTAGATATCTCCGCCAAATTTCACCTTGTGCTTTTCTGTATCAAAAAGCTTCAGAGGGTGAACTCCACTTTCACCAGCAAGTAGCCGCTCGAAGAGGTCATCCACTTTGCAACTTAGCGAAGTTACAACCCCCAGCCCAGTGATGACAACACGCCGTTTCATGGTCTGCCTTGCGCTTGAGAGAACATTACCTATGCGGAAACCGCGATCACCGCAATCGTTGGCTCGATAAGACCGACGAGCCGACCGCTCACGGCCACGATTTAGCCGTGATTTTTAGACGAAAGCCACGATCGTTACGATTGCGCTTTTTCAATGAACTCGATGGCTTGTCCCACCGTCTGAATTTTTTCCGCGGCGTCATCAGGGATGTTGATGTCGAACTCTTCTTCAAGTTCCATCACCAACTCGACCGTATCTAGTGAATCAGCACCCAAATCGTTCACGAACGATGTTTCAGGAGCCACTTTTTCTTTATCAACACCTAGTTGCTCAGCGACGATGTCGACCACACGCTGTGAAATGTCAGCCACCTTGGCATCCTCCAATAGACCATTCAAAACCACGGGAGACTCAATCGAGGTAAACTGAACCTCAACCGCAAATCATTGTTTCCCCGGTGATTAAGCAGAACAAGATACGAGATCCTTGCAAAGGGGGTCAAGACACAAATAGAGTCCAGAAAAAACGAAATATTTGCAGGATTGCGGCCCTGCTGGCATATCGCCATCTGCGAACTCGGTGATCGGCCTGTTGACAGCTCGCGCCAGTTATGTCGCGTTCCTCGGCTAGCATTCAAAGTCCTGCCTGGCAGTGGAAGTTGCTAAACTTCCTTCGCGTCCTGGATCGTTGGCCGAATTCAATGCCGCCGCTTCAAGGAATCTGTGGCAAGATCGACTATGACCGGTTGCTGGAAATCGGTCCGCTCAGAGCCACTCGACGTCGGCGCATTGTGAACCGCAACGGCTATGGAGAACAAGCACGAGATCGCCGATTGCTCGGGTTGTATCGGTGTGGCTACCCGCGAGTCCGCCGTGAACTCCGCATGCTTGCACTTCTAATGGAGCTCGCGTTTCCCCATTCGAACCTGAACAAAGGCGATACCAACGCGGCCGATTCGAATGTTACACAACTATTACATTGGCCTTACTCAGTCGACACGCCACAGATCACTCGGTCTCATACACTTCACTGAGCAATCGGAGTCATGGATTTGTCAACGAGACATGGGGCGCCGAAAACCGCAAGCGGATACCGTCAGCATAGATCGTCAGGACGACTCGTAGCTGACTTGTTCAAAAGGAAAATAGAGACATGGCAACTTGCCTGATACCTGAAACTGAAAAAAACGACAAGCAGTCGACGAAGTCAAAGCCTGAGATCAAGAAGCCTCAGTCGATGGCGTGGCCAGCAATCCTTTGGCTCGTAGGGTGCCATCTGTTTGCACTTGCGGCGCCATTTACTTTCACGTGGCAAGCAGCATTGGTCACGGTCGTTTTGTATTGGCTCGCGGGCAGCATTGGTATCTGCCTGGGCTACCACCGGTTACTGACGCATTCTGGATTTAAGACTTACCCTCCCATCCGCTGGTTTGTTGCAGTTTGCGGCTGCCTGGCAGGCGAAGGAACTCCAATCGATTGGGTTGCGAATCACCGGAAACACCATGCATACAGCGACCAAGACGGCGACCCCCATTCGCCTCGAGACGGAGCATGGTGGGCGCATATGTTTTGGCTTGGATATGGTTTTCAAGGCAAAGACAATGAAGAGCACATTCAACGATGGGCCCCCGATTTGGCCAAAGACCCAGCCATGCGATTCATCAGCAAGATGTTCATTCCAATCAACTTCATTGCTGGCGGAATGCTCGCCGCGTTTGGCTATTGGCTAGGCGGTTCAGAAATGGCCATTTCGATGGTAATCTGGGGCGTTTTCTTGAGACTAACGCTGGTTCTGCACTCGACGTGGCTCGTCAACTCCGCCACTCACATGTGGGGCTACCGCAACTACGAGACAACTGATGATAGCACGAACTTGTGGTGGGTTGCATTGCTCACGCACGGCGAAGGCTGGCACAACAACCATCACGCCTATCCTCGCATGGCGATGCACGGGCACAAATGGTGGGAAATTGACATCACCTACAACGTGATCCGCTTCCTAAAAGCCATCGGTTGCGCCTGGGATATCATCGACTACAAGCACCGCAATGACGCGGAAGACACGACGGTCAAAGCTGCTTAGACCACAGATCAAATTCAGCGACATACCTAAAAACGGCGGCATCCTGCTGCCGTTTTTTATTTGCGCTGTAACAGCACCTGTAGTGGATCTTGCTTGCTAACGATCCCTAAATATTCCTGGTACGACGGGGAAGTTTAGCAACTTCCACTACG
>JAGQPC010000742.1 GCA_020426925.1 Planctomycetales bacterium
GGTCTTTTAATGCGATCGCCGTGCAGCTGAATCTTCGTTGTGGAAGTCGCTAAACTTCCTGCCGATGGGATTTGTAGCAAGATCCACTACGAGCTACCCGAAAACCAAGCTGAGATACAACACTAGTGATTAAACAAAAACTCGCGGCTACTCATGATGCTCCAGTAGAGGTCCTCGAGCACCGGCTGTTTTTCGGAGTCGCTCGCTTCCGAAATGATGTCAACAAGACCACTTAGCTCGTGCTCTGTCGGTGGCCGCGAGAGTGTCTGCAAATAGGCCGAACGAACAATGGATTCGGCGTCGGGGTCCTCGCCTTGGTTTTGCATTATTTTGGAAATACAACTGTCTTTGGCTCGCAAACGTTCGTTAATCGTCACACCATTACTGATATGGAGCACTTGAACCATGCTGGGTGTATTGCTGCGTTCGCACTCACAGGTTATGTCACGCTCGTTTCGCCCAAATGTTTCGAGGAAATCAGAAACGACTGCGGAATCGTGTAGCTGGATCGCACGAGTACCCTTCGGATACGCATCTGTCTTTTCAAAATCGCTGCCTTTGTATCCGATCTGCGTAAAGTCGCTGGGAACTTGAGTCACTTGCGAAATAGCGTCCAGCAGAACTTCCGCGGACAATCGCCGAGGAAAACAGCGACTAAAGAATTGTCGATCTTCTCGGTTTTCAGGAAGCGTTAAACTACTTCGCTGATACGTTGCTGATCGCAATATTTCCCTCATCAGCTGCTTTAGATCGAAATTGTGATCCACCAGGAACTGGCTGAGCGCATTCAACAGCTCTTCGTTGCTGGCCGGATTGGAAAGACGCAAATCATCAACAGATTCGACAATACCTTTACCAAAGAAATTGGCCCACACGCGATTGGCAATGGCTCGAGAAAAATACGGGTTATCGGGCGACGTCAGCCAATTGGCTAGATTCTCTCGGCGATCACTTGCCGCGTTGAAGTCGAGCGGTTCGCCATCCAGCGGCGCAGGTGGTTGAGGCTTTCCAGTGAGCGGTTGGACGAGTTCTCCTTGATTGACCACGAACAGAGTTCGCATGCCGTCGCCGCTTCGCCCATCACCTCCCCAACCTTTTGCTTTGACGCGAGAAAACATGTTCGCCATCGCGTAGTATTGGTCGTTCGTCCACTTTTCGAGTGGGTGGTTGTGACATTTGGCACACGCAATGGAAAGGCCCAAGAACGCCTGACAGACGTTCTCGGTCATGTTTTCCGGATCTTGATGCAGTGCATAGAAGTTTGTGGCACCATTCTCTAGGCTGCTTCCTTTCGCCGTTACAACTTCGCGTGCGATCGTGTCCCACGACGAATTGCGTTCAACGTGACCACGCAGCCACTGATAGTAAGTCTTTACCGCCTTTGGTCGTAAGCGACGACCGTTAATCAAAAAAACGTCCGACCACTTGTGTGTCCAATAGTCGACAAACTCTTTTCGCCCAAGCAAATCGTCAACTAATCGTTCACGTTTGTCTGACGCTGTGTCGGCAAGAAAGCGTTCCGCTTCGCCCTCCGTCGGCAGTGTGCCGATCGTGTCCAAAAACGCGCGACGGATAAACTCGCTGTCACGGGCAATAGGCGATGGTTTCAGCCTTAGGTTTTGAAGCTTTGTCAGGACATGGTCATCAATGAAGTTGTAACGATCGGATTTAGCGTACACCTCGTCCGGCACTTCGTTGGTAAACGGCGATGCAATTCGAGCCAGCACGATTTGACTAGAGAACCATGCGACGATTGCTCCTTCGCCGTGCCCAATTACCGATACAATTCCCGCGTCGTCGACCTTCAAGACCGACTCATCCGTCGATGAAAACTTTGCCCAGCGAGTAACATCCTCTTGGCGACCGTCCGAATACGTTGCTCGCAGCAGGAGCTTCTGCGTATCGCCTTTTGTGAGCGTGGCAGCGGACGGAAACACTGCAATAGTTTCAAGTTCCGCGTCATCGTCAGACGGAGGAGAAACTCCATCTTGGATCCAGGTCGCAAGCAATTCGTAGTCGGGGGAACCTTGCTCGAGCCTCAATCCGCCTTTGTGAGGTAATGCGGTAGTCGGTTTTGCCAGCAACAAACTTCGGCCAGGATCAGCGAGTTCAATACGTCGTCCACGAGCAGCACGCGTGATTTGAAAGTAGTCGCCGGCCGGGTTGTAACCTCGCAGCGAAAGCTTGAATCCACCTTTTCCAGCCAACGCGCCATGACACGCGCCAGTGTTGCACCCGGCCTTCGAAAGCGTCGGCAGTACATGTCGTCGAAATTCCCATTTATGCGGAACGTCGAAGTTTGCAACGGTTAGGGCGACTTGGCTTGAGTCACCATCGACCATCGCAGTAATGACCGCTTCGCCATTTGATACCGGAACGACTGTGTGACCGTCTAGCCTCGCGACGGATTCATCCGACGAATTCAATATGAGGTTCTTCGAAACCTGCTGGCCGATCGTTTCTCCTTTCAATCGCTGCACAATCAATTGTTGTGATGCCGCGGGACCGTCCAGTTCGATGCGGTGCGGCAAAACGGCAATCGCCGATTCGACTTGGCCGTGCAAACTGAGCGCGAGTAGTAGAGACAACTGAACTACCGAAATGTGAGACATTGCTCTAACTCACAGAAGGGAATGTGCGCGTTTGATGGTAAAAGATGGTGCTAGAACAACTCTTCGATTTCTCGCTTGCCAAAGTCGACCAGCGGAAACGGGCGGCCGGCCGGTCCCGGAAGGTGAGTGTGAATGTCGAAGCCCATCGCTTTGAAAATCGTTGCTGCCACTTCAGATGGCTCGGTGGGACGATCAGCGGGAACACCACCAATCGGGTCGCTCGCGCCGACGACTCGTCCACCTTGCACTCCGCCTCCAGCAAAACTACAAGTGAAACATTGAGGCCAGTGGTCTCGGCCTCCCGCTGGATTTACTTTTGGCGTACGGCCGAATTCAGCGAGACAAGTCACCATTGTGGAATCCAGCATTCCTCGGTCTGCCAGGTCGCTGATCAACGCACTGTAGGCTTGGTCGTACATTGGCGCGACGATGTTCTTCATGCCCTCAATTGAAGTGAACGGCTTTGAACCGTGAATGTCCCACGTGATTTCATCAAACACCGTCAGAAATGTGTTGATCGTAACGAATCGCACGCCTGCTTCGACCAATCGACGAGCCAACAGGCAACACTGTCCGAATCGGTTCATGCCGTAGCGTTCTCGGACGGCAGGTTTTTCTTGTGACAAGTCGAATGCTGCTCGAGCCTGAGTGCTCGTCATCAGACGATAAGCTGCTTGGAAGTTGCTATCGAGCAACCTCGCGTCATCGCTTTCCTCAAAATGTTTTACCGTGTTGTCGACGAGATCTCGCATGCGACGACGTCGTTCGAGCCGGACCGTTCCTATTTCCGGTGGCGGCAGCAAGTCGGGAACTTTGAAGTTCTGTTTGGATGGGTCCGCCATCAAAGCAAATGGATCGTGCGCTTTACCGAGAAAACCACCAGCTTGTCCGTTTGGTAAGTTTCCTCCACCGCGGCCCATCAGCTCTGGCAAGACAACAAATGGCGGCAGGTCCGTTTTGCGTCCCTTCAGGTAGCTCACAACAGCTCCGGCGTGAGGCGATTCGATACCGCCGGTAAACTGTCGTCCGGTTTGCATCATCTGCCAGCCAGCATCGTGGACCGCAGCCGATGTGTGGTAGCAACTGCGAACCAGCGAAAACTTGTCGGCAACTTCCGCATGCTTCGGAAGGATCTCAGAAATCTGAATCTCGGGCGAAACCGTTTTGATCGGCTTGAACGGTCCGCGAATTTCTGCCGGAGCGTCCGGCTTCATATCGAACGTGTCGAGCTGGCTTGGTGCACCGAGATTAAAAATCATGATGCACGATTTATCTTCAGATTCTTCTTGAAGCAAACCGTTTTCTTTCGCCCACGCTATGTGAGGCATCGACAGCCCAACTGCCCCCAGCGTTCCCGCTTGGAGAAAATCACGGCGCGTCGCTCCCGAACACGTGTGCGATTTTCCTTTCCCTTCAAAATCAAGCATCTCGATTTACCCTTTGTTGCTGCTTTGCGAACGGTTTGATCTGTCAGCATCGAGTTAGGTGCTGAGTTCTGCTAACGCAGTTTTGGGTTGCTTTGTGGGCTCACAAACACTGGCAAAGCCAGTGGCACCCTCAATATCATTCAACGCTCCCAACTAGGCACTAGCATAGTGGCCCCAAGCGGCTGCCGCAAACATCTGAACGCCGGGAAATAGGCGCGGCTTTGTCGCGGCTGTTCGATCTTCCGAGAATGGCTCGTTTCACGACTATTCGTGGATCTTCTGCCAGCGATTCATGTAAAGATGGACTACCAGACCAACGAAGACTGCTCGGCGAAAGGTCACGTTTGGTATTTTGGCCCAGCGAGCCCCAATGACCAGCAGCCACGCCCACGCTAGAAAAATAATTAGGGTAGCGATGACGAAGATAGTGATTGGTACTATTTCAACCATGACTCACTCAATGTAGTTGTCCCAGCCACGTTGCCACACATCCTGTGATTCTACGGAGCATTTCGATCGATGCCATAGTCGTCTAACTTTCGGTAAAGCGTCGCTCGGCCGATTCCTAGTAGTTTTGCGGCCTCAGGAACTTTGCCAGAAGTGCGACGCAATGCGTCTCGTATTAGTTTCTGTTCCCAATCTGAAATCTTCAGAGAATTGATCACTGCTGCGCCGCCACCTGAATTGAGTCCTAAATCGTCAGGCATGATTTCGTCGCAGTCGGCCAAGACCACAGCACTGTCGATGACGTTACGCAGCTGTCGGACGTTACCGGGCCATCCATACGACAACACTTTGTCGTAGCCTGCTTCGGACATTGTGAGCGTGGTTCGGCCGTGCTTCTTGCAAAACACATCCAAAAAATGATCGGTGAGCATCCGAATATCGGTGCCTCGTTCTCGAAGAGGCGGTACATCCAATTCGAAAACGCTCAGTCGATAGTAGAGGTCCTCTCGAAACTTTTTCTCTTTCACAAACTCACGCAAGTCGCGATTTGTGGCGGCTATGATTCGAACGTCGACGCTCACCTCTTTTGAGCCGCCAACGGGCAAAAAGGAATGCCCCTCGAGTATCCGTAAAAGCTTTGCCTGACCTTGTAGCGGCAACTCACCGATTTCGTCCAGGAAAAGAGTTCCCGTGTCGGCCTGGCGAAACCAGCCCGCATGCTCTGATTCGGCGCCCGTGAACGAACCTTTCGCGTGCCCAAAAAGTTGGCTTTCAAGAAGTTCCGAAGGTATTGCGGCACAGTTTACCGAAAGCAGCGGACGATCCGATCGAGGCCCAGCTTTGTGAAGTGCTCGCGAAACGAGTTCTTTGCCCACGCCACTTTCGCCCCTTACCAAAACGCTGCCGGATGCTAACGCGACTTTCTTGATCTTTTCCTTCAGCGTCAACATTGCCGGGCTCTCACCCAACAATTCATCGAAAGAGGCGGAGCTTGCAATCAGCCGAGCATTGTCTGCCTCAAGGCTGGCCTGCTTACGAGCACGAACGAGCGCCGCCGCCAATAAGTTCGCGACCGAGATCGCAAAGTCAAAATCGTATTGCCGGAACCGGCCGCTGCTTAGATACAAATGAATCGCGCCGACAGTGGCACCGTCACGCACCAACGGCACGCACATCGCGTCGGAATAAGGCCGCAAGCTTTGCGATGTCGACGACGAAGAATCCGAGACCCAAACGGCCCGTGCTTGTTCACAAACGACTTTGGTAAGCGATTCGCTGAGCGAGATTTTCGGAGCGTCTTCGGGCAAAACGAGCATCGGCTTCAGCTGCTTCTCATCGTCAACCCACATGAAACCGACGTACGTGGCGTTGGTCCGTTCATGGAGCAATTCGATACTCTCACGAATTCCGGCCATCGATTCGTCGTAGCCAAGCAGCTTCAAGCTCAACTGGTACAGTACCGCTAAATCGGGCGCGAACTCACCCCGCTCGATCGCCGAGAGGACGATCTGACCCGACTCGCGTGGATTGATCGCAGTTTCTTTGACAATGGTCTGCAGCGTCTTTGAATCTCGCGATGTCACTCGCGTCGGCGGTTCATCCGTACGATGAAATACCAGCGATGTTGAGCCAAACTTCAGCTCATTTCCTTCGGCCAGTTTAACCGAATCGACGTTCTCACCGTCGACGAAGCTGCCGTTACGACTGCCCGCATCTTGCAGCCACCAGCCGTCATCCTTGCGAATCAGTCGAGCGTGAACTCGAGAGCAAATCGGATCGACGAGCACAATTTCGCAATCGGTTCCTCGACCGATACGGTTTTCAACAGTTGGGTCCAAAAGAAAATTCGTGCCGGTTCGGTCACCAGTTTTGATGGTCAAGTAGGAATAGTCGTCGTGCATTGCGAGGCGCTGGCGAGATGTCGTAGATTGAGTTTTTGACGCAACCGAAACTCAATATCGTAACACACGCCGCAAAATCCAAGTACCAGCAAGCAACATGACAACGTTCGCTAACCATACGGTGTAAGGAGGAACGGCACCGTCTTTTCCACGGTCAACCGCGAAAATCAGGATCGGGTAGTAGACCAACAGAATCGGAAAAAAGCATGCGGCAAACGTATTGAAGAAGTTTCGAGTCTTCATCTGGATCGCCAGCGGAGCCCCGACAAACACGAAGCAAAAACAGCTCATGCCAGTAGCCCACCGACGATGAGGCTCTTGCTTCAACCGACAAAGCCTTGACCGGTTGTCGTCGAGGCGCCTGATTCGCGGGTTCCATTCTGTCGCGTCCGCCAATGCGGAAAAATCACCGGTCATCAGTTGGTAGGCCGCTTGCGTGCCAGCGGTGTACTCCGATTTGCGCGTGATCTCTGCTTGCTGCTGAGCTTCTGTGTCAATTTTTCGCAGTGGAATGACTGAAGGGCTATCGTTACGACTTCCTTTCTTCGCGACAGAATCGATAGGAATCGGGTGAGAATGAGTGTCCGGGAAGTACATCACTGGACTACTGCCAACTTCGATCCTGGAGTTAGTCAGAACCAGATTGAACTGATCGTTCTCTAAATCGCTCTGCAGTTCAGCGGACGATGCCCAAATCGACACGGGCGTCTGGCCACGACGTTTGATCGAAATGTACGGATCGATCAACTTCCTTCCGTCAACACCCCGCACGTTAATCGATAGGTCGCGGACGGAGTAAGAGTTCTCTCGTTCTAGCATTCGGTAGACAACACCTTCCAGCGATTCGATGCCGATGCGAGTCAAACCGATCCGACCCCATGACGGTCCTACGTCATTGATCCAAACCGCCAGAATGCTGACGGCGAATCCAAGCATCAGCGCCGGAGTCACCATCGCAACAGGAGAAATTCCCAGCGATTTGATCGCTACGACTTCGTTGTCTGCCGACATGCGTCCGTAAACACTGCAAACGGCGATCAAAATCGTGGCCGGCAGCGACAGCTGCAGCGCAATGGGAACCGTGTAAGGCAACATTCGAAAAATGGAATCGAATGCCAACCCGCGGCTCGTCGCTTCTTTTACCAACACGGCAAAAATCAGCAGGACGGTAATTCCGGTCAGTGTCATGAGGAATGCGGCAGTGAGTTCAAACAAAACGTAGCGAGTGAGTTTTTTCATGATTCGATTCAAAAGCGTCCGTGTACTGCCGGCAACAAGCGTGGCAATCGTAGCAACTTCCTTTTGGCACGGGGACAGCGAAAGATGCAGAACGACGGTGGTGGATCTTGCCAAAGATCCATAAGGCGACGGAAGATTAGCAACTTCCACTACAGGAAAATGCTGGAAGTCGATCAAGTGACACAGCTAGCGTCGATTGCCAGCATGCAATGAAGCGTGCGTTATTGTCATTGTGAGAAATCCGCAACAAATCTAAGCTTCGCCCAATTCTGTCATTGTTTCTTCGACAGCTCACGGTGCGCAAAAATGAGTCTCAAACGATCAAGTCGAACTACCCCGTGCGACCTTTGCATGGAAACGGAATTTGAGGTCGTGGCCAAGTATGATCGAAAACGTAATTTGATGCCGACCGTTGTCTGCTGCAACTGTGGGCTGGTTTCGCACGAGCACCTTCCAACAGAAGAAGAGCTCGACAAGTACTACTCGATCCAATACCGAAGCGACTATCACGGCGAGTTCGTTCCTTCGCCTCACCGAGTCGTCCGAGCGTGGGAAGTTGGACAGTGCCTATTGCAAATGCTGCAGCGACATTTGAAGCCAAACGCGGCCGTCTTTGAAGTTGGAGCCGGAATTGGCTGTACTGTCAAATCGTTCGCCAAGGCGGGATACTCGGCATCGGGCATCGAACCGGGCGCTGGGTTCTGTCGCTATGCAATCGAAGAAATTGGCGCCGACGTAGCAATGCAGCGATTGGCCGACGTGCCCGCCGAGCCACTGTACGATTTCGTGCTGCTTGTGCACGTCATCGAACACTTTGGTTCGCCGCGCGCGTCAATCGCACAAATTCGCAAGCTGCTACGTCCAGGAGGACAGCTTTACGTCGAATGCCCAAACGTTGGCGCTCCACACGCAGCACCCGCAAAGCTCTTTCACTTCGCGCATGTGCACAACTTTACACCACAATCCGTGCAGATGATTGTCGAATCAAACGGTTTTACATTGAAAGAAAAAATGGCGACCAACGATCAGCGAGTCGTCCGCATGTTGTTCGAAGTGAGCGACACGTACGAATTGCGCCTGATCCCAGGCAGCTACGAAGCGGCGCTCGACGGAATCTTCCGCTACAACACGCTCACGTATCACTTGCGAGCAGAGTATCTCATGAACCGCTGGCGCAGAGCAGCCGGATTCATTTCCAATCACGTGATGCCACGCAAAAAGTTGCAAACGATTTCCGGTTATGCGATAGGCGATTCGCGGGACGCCGCGTGATCGGTCTACCCGAACGCTATCGCGTTTCCAGCTGAACGTTGTCCAGCATCAGCCGAACTTCGGACTCTGAATTCAACAGAAAGAAAAAGAGTCCTCCTATGTTCGACATGTCCATCTCGCGAGTCTTTGGAGCATCGCGAATTTCTGCAATCGGAATCGTGATTCTTTGAAAACCTGGCTGAATCGAATGGACGCCATTATATCGATCGGCGTAATGGTCTCCTCGCTTGTAGTGAACCCAATCATTGACACGCACGACTAAATCGACAGGGTCTTTCATGAATGAATAGACTTCGAACGACAAGTGTGTTGCGTGTGACCAATCGGGCCAAAGTTCGCGGACATTGATTCCGGGGTATGTGTCGTTTGTGTAGAACAGCACGTAACATCCCAGACCATCGGGATCGTTCGGCCAGTCGGCCGGTGTCTCCGCCAGCCACCAATCGGCTTCATGCTTGGAAACAAAACGCTTCCACCAGAAGTGGTCTGTACTCATGACGATCGGAACACTCGCGTTTCGGCGAACTTTTGCGAGTACGCAATCAACAACTGGAAAGACACCATAACTCAACAGGCAAAATCCGCCGAAGATGAGTGGAGCTCGCCAGGTCCAGCTTCTGAGTGCCGCTTGACGGAACGACACGAGGCCGGCAGCAACCAGCAGCCCGGACACGATTCCCAAAGAGTCTCGACCGATGTCGCCCAGGCTGGCGTCACGATTCGGTAGTGGATATTGAATTACCTCAATTCCAATGCCGCAAACAAGACTGACGGCTCCGGCCTGACAGTAGTTCGCGATTCCCTGCAATCCCCAAGAACGCCCAATCGCGAATGTCACAATGGCTACGATTGCGAACACAACCACGTGCCCCGAATCCTGGACGTTATCCAGCAACACGGACTGAAATCCAAACGAACAGACCGATGCGAAAAGAACGGCAACGGCAAATAGCGTCAGCAAAGCAAGAATCGCAAGTCTGCGCTTCGATAAATTCATAACGCGTTGCTCATAACATCGAGTTCGTGAGTGGACCATATAGCATACGTCGTGGCTTGCAGATCATTGAAGCGGGCGTGAAGATCGATCTTGAGCCCTGGATCGAAACAGATTTCAATACGTTCGTGATGAAGACAGTGGTCGTGTCAGCAAATGGTAAATCGCGTGCGGACACCGGTGAGACGTCGTCCATGTCTGCCCGCGACGGCGCGAACGTTATGCGTGATCTTCTGCCGGCTGTATCGAGATCGGTGTAATCGCAGTACATCTACTGAAACAAGTCAGATGGACGGGAGTCGAAAATGCCCCACGAAGAAAAGCAACATTCGAGCAGCCTGTTTTCAAAATGGTCTGCAATTCCGCTGTACTGGCGTATTCTCGTCGCGATGGCGGTGGGATTAGTCGCGGGATTGCTGCTGCAAGAGCGAGCGTCATCTCTCGAAATCCCGTCAAAAGTCATTTTGCAGTTGCTCGGCGCTTTGGCGCCGCCGCTGATTCTGGTTGCTGTGACGCACGTTCTCATTACCAGCGACATCACAGCAAAAACGGCCGCTCGACTTGGCGGTCTGCTAGTTCTCAATACGGTCGTCGCGATTACGATCGGACTGGTCGTGGCGCATATCATGCAGCCCGGTAAGGCCGGAAAAATTGAACCACCTGCCAAAAATGAAGCTGGAGAAACCGCCCCGAATCCGTTCGATTTACTGGCTCAGAACGTCCCGAAGAGTCTGCTAGGCCCGCTCGGCGATCAAGCAAATGTTATCGGGATCATTATGATTGCGGTGTCGGTCGGTTTGGTGTTGCGCAAACTCAAAGACCGTCCGCTCACAACAGTACTTGATTTCGTGGACATCGCTTACACAGTGCTGGTAACGATTCTTCACTGGATCATACATTTGGTTCCACTTGGCGTCTTCGCAATTGTGGCTCAGGTTGTGGGAACGCAGGGCTTTGGAGTGTTCAAAGCGCTCGGAATGTTTATTGCGTCGGTCCTGATCGCACTGTCGCTGCAAACCGTGTGGTATCTGCTGCGTATCAAGTTCTTCAGTTGGGCGAGACCGCTGGATGTGCTGCGAGGTGTGCGCGATGCGATCGTCATGGCGTTCTCGACCGACAGCTCCACGGCAACCATGCCGGTAACTTACGCGTGCCTAAAAGACCAAGTTGGGTTGCGCGAGGAATCGGCGAGTATGGGAGCGCTTGTCGGAGCGAACTTCAACAACGACGGCACGGCACTTTACGAAGCCATGGCAGCATTGTTCATTGCGCAAATGCTCGGCCAAGATCTATCACTCGCTCTGCAGCTAAAAGTCGTCACCACGTCCATCATCGCCTCAGTCGGCGCAGCCGGAATTCCAGAAGCCGGCTTAATCACAAAAACGCTTGTGTTTACAGCAGTTGGGCTGCCGAAGGAATATATTGCGATCCTGCTAACTGTCGATTGGTTCCTAGATCGATGTCGCACGACAATTAACGTTCTGGGCGATGTCAATGTCAGCTGTTTGCTCGACGGACGTGTGAAACCGGCAGCTCACGAGCTCTGATTCGACATTCTCTCTCCGCCAGCCGCTGAGTAT
>JAGQPC010000743.1 GCA_020426925.1 Planctomycetales bacterium
CGAACGGAAACATCGGCCGACGGCGCAATGAAAAATCGAGCCGAGGCAGGTCCGCGGTCGTTGAGCCGATGGTGTTGACGCGGATGAAGCGGTCACGCACCGGCTCGTACGCAGCAATCGGAGCATTCACGCCCTTGGCAACAATGATTTCAACGTCGTCAGGTTTGAGCTGGCAACTTGTGAGCTGACAAAGACTGAACGGAACCATGCGCCGCGACGTGAGCATGATCGTGCCTTTACTTGATTTACTCCGAACTGTCACGATTGCAGTCGTGCCTTGATCAAACTCGACGATGCCACCATGCCGTGGCTGCTCTTCGCGAAACTTTCCGTCGTGAATCGATCGCACTCGTGCGGTTGCTGCGACAGGTTGGCCGTGCTGTTCGTCCGTTTTTCCGCCGATCGTTAACGGAACGTCTGTTCCGACTCCAGCGGCGACACAATCGTGCACTGAATCGGGATCAAAGATGCACACGAAGAAAGAACGGGTTGAGCAATTGAGCAGTGCTTGCAACAGCGTGGTCCCATCCGCCGCGGAACCGCCACCGACATTGTCTCCCATATCTAAAAGGCAAATGCGGTCATTTGCAAACCGATGACATTGATCGATCGCATCGCTTACGGATGTGAGTCGGCCTTCCATTTCCGAGCGATTGTCCCAAATCGCCTGAGCAACCGCGTCAGACGCTCGAGCTGCGAGAGCCATATTGCCATCCGCAATCGCGATCGTGGACGTTCCCATTTCCGCAACGTTCGCATACGGGAACCCCAACACAACGCTGTTTGAAAGCAAAGCGGAATCGACTCGTTGTCTGTCGGCGAAGTCGTAGATCGTTTTCAAATGTGGATCCGACGTACATTGACGATCGATATTTATCACCAGAGGCAAGAATGACGCCGCCATTGTCAGACGCACTTCGCCACGCACAGACTGAACGATGAGCTTAGCCGCTTCTATGCCTCGGTCTCGCTGGTCGATGTGCGGGTTGGTTCGGTATGCGATCAAGGCGTCTGCGTTGTCGACCATCCGACGAGACAGATTTGCATGAGGATCAATCGTGGCGATGATCGGAACGTGTTTGCCCACGCGGACTCGCAGCATTTCAAGCAACTTGCCATCGGCATCAAGTTCGTTCTCCGATACGGCCGCTCCGTGCGCTGCTACGAGCAGACCGTCTAGCGAGCCAGCGTTTTGCAACGAACGGTCGATTTCGCCGATGAGATGTTCGAACGTATCGGCAGAAATTGGACCCGCAGGAGTAGCTCGAAACGCAACCAGCGGCACAGACGCAACTGACGCCTCGGACGACGCGAGTCCCTTGAAAAATCCTCCGACTTCGTGGTGGCTGTCGGCAAGCTTATTCGCAATGTCGTCGCCGATCAGGTACAAGTCATGCTTGAACGACTCGATCGTTGTCGGTTTAGTTACGAACGTGTTCGATTCGTGAAGAAACGCAATGATGCCGATTCGCATGAACTAACCCGATCACTGCCGCTACTGAAGGAATGTTTGGTTTGGTAAAACGGATGTGTTAACGATTTGCTGCGGCGAGGTTAGAGAAATGGATCAGTTTCAAGAAATGCGAGAGCGATTGTACAGCGCTGTCGTGAGTGATGCGCTCGATTCGCTCGGTTTTCATAGCCAGTCACCGCGAATCGCGTTGACGCCGATGACTTGTCCAAGCCTAGTCCTGGTAGGACGCTGCAAGACTACCCTGTGGGAAGACATCTACACAGAAGACCCAAACCCGTACGAGTTGGAGCTTCTCGCTGTAGACCAATGCCAGCCAGGAGATGTTTTCATCGCAGCGGCCAACGGATCCACAAGGTCAGGCATTTGGGGCGAATTGTTGACAACCGCTTCGCTAAACAGCGGATGCGCAGGCGTGATCACCGACGGTGCCGTTCGAGACGTCGCGGCGATAGATGAAATCGGCTTTCCCGTTTTTGCCGCTGGCACATCTGTTTACGACAGCCTTCACCGACAACGCGTGGTCAAGATTGACGTGCCTGTGACGATTGGCGAAGTTGAATTCTGTCCGAAGGACTTGGTCATTGCGGACCGCGACGGAATCGTCGTTGTGCCGGCCCCAGTTGAAGAGGAGGCGATTCGTCGAGCGTTCGAAAAGGTTGATGGCGAAAACCGAACTCGCGACGCGATTCGGAACGGAATGAAAGCGACCGACGCCTACAAGAAATACGGCGTGCTGTAGATGGACATCGCCACATTTTTACGCGTCTGAAGCGTAAGGCTACCGGCAGTTGAGTACTTTCCCTCACGATTGACTGGAAGTCTGTCCTACAGTCATGGATCGGGAAATCCTTAGCGCCGCTCGCCTAAGTTTGTTGGAGCCCAGGCTTCAGCCGTCATGAACACCAGACTTGCACAAAATCGGCTAAAGCCAGGACTCTAACAGCCGTAGGTGGTCGAAAAAAAATGCCGTGGCGGTTCGCAACGGCATTTGAGCAGCACATGAAAGTAGGCGTCGAGTTTCAGCGCTTGACTACGCGTTTAGCTTGACGCTTGGATCGTCAGCGACGTTGACCCACACGTGCACGTGAGGTGCTCCGCGGTAGTGCCATACAAAGGACGGTCCTTCGAGTCGCCAGTTGTCCCACACTTTGTCTTCGCCGATGTCATTGTCGGTAAAGAATGACAAGTGGCATTTGTCGAGTCCACCTTGCTTTTTCATGCAGGCCATGACTTCGTCTTGGTCGCTGGTGCGATACATTTCGGTCAGTTTCTTCAGGACCTTTTGCACGCCTTCCTTTTGATCGCCGCTGAGTTCCGAAACCGGAATTCCAGTGAAGTTTCCGCTGGCTCCCTGAAACGCAACCGATTGCTCGCGAGGAGTTGTCGGCACCTCGGCTTGTTTTCGCTGCTTTTCATCGAGCATCTGATAGACCTTGTTCGCCTCAATCGCTTGCTCCCAAAAGACGTTGCCGCTGTGGTCGGCTTCTTCGTCGAAGTCTGGAGCGTGACCGTAGAAGATCGGTCCACCGAACGCGACGTGTTCGGATGAATTGCCATCGCAGCGAAGCGTCATATGGCGACCCGTCAAAACGAATTCGAACTGTTTTGAGCCTGGCGTGCCGAAGATCGCAATCGATTGTTCGATGCCGAAGCCGCCGCAATCGTCAGCCATCTGCTGGTCGTACCGTTTGTGCCAATCTGGGTGAATGATGCCTTCGAAAATCTGACGCACGAGATGCAATTGGTCTTTGGTGTAGAAATCACTTTTGAGTTCAGCGTCGGTAATGTTCCAGTTGTTCGCAACGCGCGTTCGCAGCAGACCTCGTTCGTCGTCTTTGTGGTCCCAGCCGAAGCAGATTTTCTCTTTTTGGCCAGGTGTGAGCGTTTCATAAAGCACTTTCACCAAGGACTCTGGCGCAGACGTTTTGTCTTCTGCGAACAACGACAGCGGAACTCCGGAAGCAACTGCAGCAGCGGCCGTACCTGCAACCGCAGACGTACGCAAGAAGTCACGGCGGCCGACTTTGCTACCGATTGATGGGCTGTTTTCACTCATAATTACCTCCGGTTAGTCTGGAAAACGAATACTCCGTCGCGCCATTAGAAATCAGCCGAAAGCGGATTGCAATTCACCAACTCTCAAGAATCATTTCTTTTGGCAGCTTGGGCAAAAAAACGTCGAACGTTGTGCTTGCACAATTCTTTTGATCTTCTGCCCGCAAGTGAGGCATGGCGTATCAGTTCGGTCGTAGACTCGGTGCTCATTCTGATAGCTGCCGTCCTGATTCAAGGCATTTCGATAGGTTCCGTCCGAAAGCGTCGAGCCTTCGTAGCGGATCGCAGTATGCAAAACCGCCAGCATCGCCTCATGGATCGCGGCCCACTTTTTCTTTGCAACGCGGTTACATCTTGTTGCGGGATGAATCTTGGCCAAATGCAGGATTTCCGAAGCGTACAAGTTTCCGATCCCTGCAACTACCTTTTGATCTAATAACGCGACTTTTATGTCACGTCTACTGTCTCGAAGACGAGCCCGAAGTTCTTCCGCAGTGATCACTAACGCGTCAGGACCAAGTTTATGTGGTCCCCAACGCTTGTCCATTTCCTGGCTGTTCAAAGCGTGAACCGAACCAAGCCCACGCCGATCCCAGAACGAGAACGAATCATGTTCGCAATTCGAAAGCGCAAAAGTGACTCTTAAGTGTTGTTTGGTTGGCGGGTCCGTCACCAGCACCAATCCGGTCATCCTGGGCTCAAGCGTGATCGTCACATCGGAATCGGTATGAATCTGAACGCGTTTTCCCAGCCGTCCAATGAACGTGATTTCTTTGCCTTGCACTCGGCGACGGAATGTTGTCTTTGAAGGCGCGATCTGTATGGGCCGACACTTCGTGCGATGGAATTCCACCGCTTCGATGCACGCCCCAACGATACCTTCAATGCCGCGCCGCATTGTTTCGACTTCCGGGAGTTCCGGCATTCTCTTTGCTCCTTTGTACGTCATCTCGCCAAGTAGTTTCATTGCTGGCAGACCAAGACGCATAAGCAACCTATTTTGACTAATTGGCACTACATGTGAAGTTGCCGCCGCCAATTGGTCGATGCGAACTACGGGAACGTGTCTACTGATTGCTTGAGGGGGAGCACATCATGTTTTTTGGGGGGAGAGCCAAACGGAACTTGCTGGCGTCCTGCGCGCTACTAGCCGCAACGGCGACCGCATTGCGGGGGCAAGTCGTTCCGCCAACAAGCGAGCAACCACCACGATCGACGCCGGAACGTAACCGGAGTTCGGATTCTGCAACGGCGGTTGTAACTCGCCAAACGCTGTTCTCGATTCCGTTTGCGGTTGAAGAGCAACCGAAGTCTCCACGCGAAATTCGCCTTTATGTTTCGGGCAATCGCGGACGTCGCTGGGTTCTGTATCAAAAGCGTCCTGCTGCTGGTCGCAAGTTCGATTTTCAAGCTGGGCGAGACGGAGAATACTGGTTCGCCGTCGCAACCGACACCGTTCCGCGAAAAATTACTCAAGATACTCGGCCTGAGAAAATCGTAATCGTCGATACTGATCGGCCTCGCGTTGACCTGAAGGTTTCGGTTTTGCAAGAAGGTCGACTGTCGGCTCGTTGGTACGCGTCGGATCCGACGCTTTCGCCGGGCACGTTTCGGCTTTCGTACCGCACAGACGAGTCGTCGGACTGGAAGAAGATCGACGTGATTCTTCCTCGCGAATCTTCCGCAGAGTTCGATGGAGAAGTTAGCTGGCAGGTCCATGACGAGGGAACGATCTACGTCCGAGCGGAGATTATGGACCGTGCTGGTAACGTTGGATCGATCGTCCGCGATATCCCCGTTCAGCATTCTGGCATCTCTGACACGTCGCAAGACTACGGCAACGATCTCGCCGAAAGTAATGAGCCATTGCAAGACACCGCTACGGAAAATCGTGATCAGTCGGAGCCAGCTTCCGAATTGGCGTGGAAAAGCAATCAAGAGAATTCGTGGAACGCAAACACGCCAGAGAACGACGCGAAGGATTCTCCCGAGCCACAAAACAACGCTGACGATTCGGCTTTGCCAAACGACAATGCCACGGCAGGGAATTTTGTCGGGCACCGAGAGACACTTCCAGACGCTCCATTAGGTGATGACGCGGCACGGGTTGATGACTGGCAGGCAAGAAACCAAGAAGAAGACGGTCGCCCAAAGACTCGGTACACGCGATGGAGCAGCGACGACGCGTTGCCTGTCGATTCGGATCGACCTCTGGCGAGCGAGCATCAAGATCGTTTTCCGTCATTGATTCCAAATGACGCTGAGTACGAGCGCCCGTCTCGGCTTGACAGCCGGTTTCGCAACCGCCCGGTACGACGTGAAGATCCAGGACCCGATGCGGCATCGGGGAAACCTCATGGCACAGCAGCATCGGAGCCAAATGATTCGCTTTCCGAGTCGGCGGCGAACGTCGATGATGGCTACTTGAACGACAGTTCGGACTACCAATTGGACGAGCCGGGCGATTTCAACGCGGCGGAAGCAAACTCGGAAACTCGAGCGACGTTCAGCGACGAGCTGAAAACAACCGAAGATCCCTACGCTCCGCCGCCACAAGATGATGGTCCTCCAACGCAGGTCACGAATTCCAGAGCATTCAACCTGGAATACGATGTCGACGACCTAGGGAGCACGAATCTCGCCCGAGTCGAACTTTGGGTCACGACAAACGGCGGACACAACTGGTCGTCGTACGGTACGGATGATGACCTCACGAGTCCGTTTTACGTTGAAGTCGAAAATGAAGGCACCTACGGATTTCAGCTCCTGATTCATTCGACGGAAGGCCAATCAACAGCTCCTCCACAAGATGGCGACGCTCCAGAAATCAGCATCGAAGTCGACACGACGAAGCCCGTTGCATTTCTGCGTGACGCGTTTGTCGAACGCGACAACCCTGAAGTGATGAGCATCGAGTGGAATGCAACCGATCGTAATCTTTCAGCCGGCTCAATTACGCTCAGTTATGCCGAAACGTTAAACGGTCCGTGGGTCGTGATTGCCAACGATGTGAAGAACACAGGCCGCTATCGCTGGCAAATGCCCGAGCAATTACCGCGAGCGGTCAACATCCAAATTGACGTTGTCGACGACGGCGGGAACCGAACGGTTCATCAACTTCAGCAACCGACCGCGACTCGCTCAACAAGCCCCAAAGCCCGAATCAAGGCAATTCGATCCGCTGATGAATAGGCGAGCGGCAGCCAGTTTTTCCCGTACGACGGACTTCTAGTCCGTCGAGTTCGCGTCAGCAACTAAATAAAAGTGAACGCACCAGTACTGCGACGGACTGGAAGTCCGTCGTACGTAGTTTCTCAGACGCGTGAAAAAAAACGAGCCCAACCAAAACGGCGGGCTCGTAGTGATTTAAGCTAGAACTAGCTATTTTCTAACGACGTCGACCCAATGCCAAACCACCAATCGCCAGAACAATCAGTACTATGGACGAAGGTTCTGGAACTGCCGCTGCTGCGGGGCGAGGACCTTTCTCGTAGGCATTGCTAGAGAACGCTACGACAAAGTCCGTGCTGTTGAACTGTCCGTCGCCGTTCCAATCGCCTTCTGCCCATCCTGCCGACTGACCAGTTTCGTACTTGGCTGCAGAGAACACACTGACGAAGTCGCTACTGGAGAACTGAAGGTCTAGGTTCGAGTCACCGAAGTAGGTGTTAAATTCGACTTCGATCAACTGCGTTCGGTCAGCATTGTTGACGCTTCCGTCACCATTGATGTCGAACTTGGAGCTATTCTCGCCACCAGTGATCGCGGCGGTGAGTGCGTCAATGTCAGCTGCATTGCATTCGCCATTGCCGTCAAGGTCGCATGTTGGACCAACGGAAATCGCTTCTGTGAATTCCAGTGGAACCGTCCAGATAACTTCTCCGCCACCAAATGGAGAGCCTGCGCCGTCATGATGCCAAAGAATGTGGTGACCAGTTTGGCCGCCCAGATTGTCGTCTTCATCGTTGTCATCGATTGCGGTGTTGATCAAGACGTAGTCACCGATTTGAGGCGGAACTGGATCATCTTCGTCGCCACCGGCTGTGTCGAGCGATTCCAGCGGAATTCGAATCTCAACGACGTAGCCCGAGCCATCTTCAAACGGCAATCCTGCCGACCAGAATTCGCCAGGAAGCGGATCGTCTTCTGGTGCTGCACTGATACCAGCAGTTGAACCTCGGTTGTTGAACTCGATGTCGCCATCCCCCGCAGCATCAACGTAGATCTGAAACTTTCCTGCTCCCCATGCGTCTGCCGTATCGAGATCGGGATTGATGAAGATCTCTACGCCGTCGTTTTGGAACGAGTTGGCGGGAAAGTCGTGGTCCAAAAAGTCGTCATAGACTTCAAACGTAACATACAGGTCAGTCGCTGTGTGACCAAAATACATGTACGATGTCAGGTCAGGATCGCCATCGTCCAGGTTGTCTAAGTTTGGCCAAGAGTGTCCCGGGTTTTCATTTTCCGCGTAAGTGAAGTAGCAGCGGTTAGCGCCAGCATATTCACCATCGCTCAGAACTCCGTCAGCAGTCGGTGCAGTCGACATCAACGGTGCCGCAATGCCGAATTCGACGTCATCTTGGAGCAAGATGTCGTCTGCCAAACCTGCATACTTCGCCAAGTCGAGCACTTCGGTGCAAGTGTCCGCAGCTTGACCTTTGTCCGGCTGCTGGGCTTGAACAACGCCAAACATTTGCGTTGCCAATAAAGAAACGAGAAGAAATCGCATACGTCGCATAAATTGGGGGTCCTTTCTTCAACAACAAAGCTTTCCCAGTCGGGAAGTGCGCTAAATAGCCCATGCAGCATACGTAAAATCGCTTCGCTTACCATAACCTAGCAGGGTGGAACGACCAAGAATTTGCGAATCAAATTGTTGGCAATCACCAACTTAGATCACGTTTGCTAAGAACGTTGAACATTCGCTGTGATTTGCTTTGTGCATGAGCTCACTTAGGCGATTGGCAGATCAGTTCTTTCCCGTACGACGGGGAAACTCTTAACTGACTCTCACCTTACCGTCTGCTCCCCTCGTTTAGATGAGTGACTCCCGAAGTTGTCTGTGGCAATGGAATCGAGCCAACGTCGAACGCCTGTTCGGTGCCCGATGGCCATTTGACGACAATGCCATCAACTGCATCTCTGCCCAGCCCAAAGTGGACAAACGGTTCGTTGCTGGACAGGTAGCTGTAAGAAGTGCCAACACAGCGCCACTGCCATGTGGGCCCCTGGCGCATGCCCACCATGGCACCAATCGCGTCGCGGCCGGAGCGGTCAAGAACTCGCATGCGAAAACTCTTCGATGACGCACCGGATCGATTCCTGAGCAACCGAGCGGTTCCGCCATTGTTGACGATCACCACATCGACATCGCCGTCGTTGTCGTAATCGCCGAATGCCGCGCTGCGGCTGTTTTCTATGAGAGTTGGATCCGTGCCGCCCGCCAAAATGGCTTCGGTAAAACGACCGGCACTTTCGCCGACGAACAGCTGGTTCGGTTCCGCGAATATGTCGCTTTGAACGATCGCCTTGTTGTTTCGACCGACGCGTCCATTCGCAACATAAAGATCGAGCAGTGTGTCGTTGTTGAAATCGGCAAAGCCAAGGCCGAATCCAGTGTAATTGATGCTCGGTCCGGCCAATTTAGCACTCGCTGTGCCGTCAACGAAATAGGTGCCTTCATTGCGATAGAGCGTGTTCGTTTCGGCAAAGTAATTGGTGACAAACAGCTCCGGCAGACCATCGCCCGTCACATCGCCAGCGGCGACGCCCATACCCGCTTCCCGAGCGCCGTCGGCATTAACCGCCGTCCCTGCCAGCAGTCCCAATTCCTCGAACTGTCCCTCTCCGTCGTTCATCCAGAGATGGTTGAGGTCTGCATCGTTGGCCACGTACAGGTCGACGTCCCCATCGGCATCGAAATCACCGACCACGACTCCCAGACCGTGCGCTGCGTCGACTGCGGCTATCCCACGGTCGACGGTTTCGTCCGCGAACCGGCCGTCACCCAGATTCCGATAGAAGCGGTCGGGGTCACCCGGGTAAGTCCAGGGAGGGCACGGAATCGCGAGCTTCGCCCCCGTTGTCGCCGGCTCATGGCAAATGCGATAGTCGCTGACATCCACCTGCAGGTAGTTGGCGACGAACAGGTCGAGCAATCCATCTGAATCGGCATCGAACCAGGTGCTGCTCGCGCTGTACCCGCCGTAGCCGACGCCGGCAACGGCCG
>JAGQPC010000744.1 GCA_020426925.1 Planctomycetales bacterium
GAGTTCCAAGGTCGTCAGGGCCTCGTTCTCGAATAGACCAATCACCTTCATCGGCGTATTCAACGAGGTCGACTCGTAAGTCGTCCGCATCACGGATTGAAATGCGGTCGGATTGGTTGCTCAGTTGCCCGGTCCATGGTCCAGTGACCAGAATGCCGTCGCCGTAAGTCGCGACAAACGTGTCGACATCGGCTGCCACGACGGCGTATCCGTGTGCCGGAATTGAAAAGTCACCGAAGTCAAAATCGATGCCACCAGACAGACGCCAGCCGTTCAAGTTGATAGGGCTGTCACTTGAATTGTGCAGTTCGACGAATTCCTCGACCGAATTCTCACTGGCTGGATGGTACATGATTTCTGTAACCATGACGCGTCGCGCCGGATCAGATTCGGGATCTGAATTCGCCGCGTTTGGTGTCGGCGTTGAAAAGTACCCGGTTTGCGTGCCGTCCGGAGACAGACCATAGGAGACGTCGGCCGATTGAGGCGGATACTCCGGAGCGAACGCGGATGCGATCGTCGTTCCATCCGGTTCAACAAGCGCCAAGAATTCACCTGCGTTGTTCAAACGGAAATTCGTGTGCAGTGGCACGCCAGATGTCGTTCGGTTGTCACCGGAAGCATAGACGAGCAAATAGCCTCCGCCGGCTAGCGTCACAGAGGGAAATTGCCATTTTGTCAGATTGTTATCGGAATCGGTGAGGTACCAACCTTCAAGATTTACTGCGTTGGCTGATCGATTCTGAATCTCTATCCAATCCGAGAACTCGCCGACGTCGTTTTTGAGATTCGCTTCGTTGTCGGCCAGGAACTCCGAGATTACAACATCGCTCGCAAGCAATTCTCGGTTCTCCAAAGGTTCATGCGTCAGGCACCGTCGAGATCTAATTCGACGTTTGCATACGGGATACGTCATGCTGTTCCTCGTTCTGAGCAAGCTCGCCGCTGTCTACGATTGAGCTTGCATATGTCGTCGCCACAGGTTGGTCAGCCGATCGTGCGTGACTTCATTGATATTACCCACCAAAAAGCCGCAACTGTGACTTGCTAAAAAGCATGCTGCGCGAGCGCAAACATTCCAACCGGTGAAAATCGATCAAGGAACACAGACTAGTCGCGGATTGCAGGTCGGTTGACCATTTTGTTAATTCCCCGAGTATATTCCAGCTTTGAAACATCCGCAAAGAATTACGAGAGCACCGTTCGCATTCCAAACGCCGAAGTCTGCAGCGACCAATGATTCAAGACCTTGGTCAATTCTGCTCGTCAGCGCCAGAATCTTGACGGATCTGTGGGGCGCAACGGTATGATGTAAAAAAGGTTGACGTCGTAGTCTTGGGAAATTCTATTCACAGCGCCAGAAATAACTGATGAATGTTGCGTGCTCACAATGTGGTGAGGAACTAATTGGCAGTGTCAATCGGTGTTGGCGGTGCGGTCAGACCATTCTGTCAACCAGCGATTCTCTACACGCACCACCAGTTCGAGCGGGCGAAGCTGCGGCTCCGGACGCGATCCCGGTCGCGTATCTAGTTCCAAAGCCGATTTCGCCAGACTCTGAAGCCGGAAATACGCCGGGGTCAGAAGAACGCGATTCTGGGCTCAGCGATGCTGAACGAGAGTTTCTTGCAGCGAATCCTGAGGAACCGGTTCGACGTGGCAGTCCGTTTCGACAGGACGCGCCGGGCGCGGATTCGAACGTACTACAGGTTGTGATGCCAAGTTATCCTGAAAATGTGCTTGGTGAAAATCTAGCAATCTCGTCTGTCGTGGTCGGCATTATGTCGCTCGTTGCAACTCTCATTACCAGTTGGGCGTTGATTCCTGCAGCGATCGGTCTAGCACTGGGGATCATGGGGCTGAAATCGGATCGACGCCGGACGGCGATTGTAGGAATCGTGATTTCTGCTTTGGCGATTTCTTTCGGGACGATCAGAACAATTGGCGCCGTCCAAACGTACCTGGAAATGCGAGAATTAGAACAAATGGATTCTTTGATGGATTATTAGCACATTGTTGAGAAGCAGGTTTTGAGGCCAATAATCATTGTGATGTCCAAGATCTCGCCTAAAATTAAGGCAAGCGGTACTTGAGTCCGGACTGCCTGTACGACGGACTAGAAGACTGTCTTACGATTAGCGCGCAAGTTCCCATGTGCCGGACGACTGAATAGTTGGCAAGTACTTTCCGCGACGAACGTCACTGATATCCTCCATTGAAATAACTCCGCACAGTGTCGCTGCCTCAAGTTAAAACTGACTCGCCTCTGGTGGCCGGACCGGCAGTTGCACCAAAGATACTGCGATATCCTGAACCGGTGGCCTCGCGACGCAGCTTCCGCGAGGTCGTTAGCGACTTTCCCAGCTGGTTCACGAGTCTGGTAGCGCATTTGCTTGCATTTTTGCTGTTGGCTTCGGTTACTTCTCGAGTCGTCTCAACGTCAGGTAGCTCGCCCCTCGTGTTGCAGTTCTCTATGGGCGAGGAACTCGAGACTTCGTCCGTGATCGAAGTTTCGGCTGCTCAAAGCCAACCTGAGTCCGGTGACTCGGAGGACTTGCCGAATGGCGAGGCCAACTCAGTGAATCCACCACAACCACTAAGTCCATCTGAACAGCAGCCTGAGGAAAACCAAGAATCGCAGCCGTCGCCCAGGCATACCGCTTTCATGTCGCCGACGGCACTAACGGGGACGCAATCAAAATACGCAGGGCTGACAGCACGGTTGCGACGTCCAAACACGTCAGTCTACGCAAACGTCGACGTGACCGAGCCATCGAATGATCCGATCCAACGCCAATACGACCAGATTGTCGACCGATTTATCCAGTACGATGTCGGCAAACTGCGAGGGGCGGCTGGCATTGCCGCGAACCGAGCATTTCGTGAGCTGGGTCCGGAAGCTTTCCCGGCTCTTATCCGCGGCTTGAATCGATCGGCAAACATTCACGCATCGTGCCCAGTCGGTGTGATTGCCGGTAAGGTGCTCA
>JAGQPC010000745.1 GCA_020426925.1 Planctomycetales bacterium
CGAGTGCCGCGTCGGCATTGCCTAACACATTAACTGCGAGTCCCGAGGCCATGCCGCCATTTTGCAAGCCGACTTCGATCGCGACAGTCCGCCGATCCGATTCGGGCAAACCGGCTAACATCGCTCCGTAATAGCCAAACATGTATCCGAGCCCGTTGTGGATGATCGCCGCAGCGATCAGCGCGATGCCGACGCTCAACAAACGGTCTCGTGACAATGAAGTGATGATTGCAATGATCAAGCAAATGCCACTCATCGCGATGAACGAAAGCAACTTGTCCATCCAAACTCCGCGCAGTTGGTAGTGATTTAGGACGTAGTTGACGACGAGCCCCAGCACGATTGGCGCGATGACCATTTCCAAGATTCCCATCATCATGTCGCCGATATCGATCGAAATGTACTGGCCGGCCAGAAAGTGCATCGCGTAAGGAGTCACAAACGGAGATACCATCGTCGAGCACGCAGTCATCGTCACTGACAGTGCAACGTTGCCTCGAGCGAGATACGTCATGACATTCGAGGCGACTCCTCCAGGGCACGCTCCGATTAAGACGACACCTGCGGCGACTTCCGGCGGAAAGCCAAACGCTTTGGCTAGGATCGCGCCCAGTGTCGGCATAACCGCGAACTGCAAAACGATTCCGACCAACACCGCTTTGGGCATCTGCAACACTCGCGCGAAATCGGCCAAGCTGAGCATCGTTCCCATGCCGAACATGATCAGCTGAATCAGCGGCACGATCAATCTCTTGGTTTCGTATGATCCCCACGCACTAAAGTATTGCGGATAGAACATCGAAAACGTGACAAAAGCACCGACCCAGAAGCTAAACGCGACTCCACTCAAACGCTTTGAGGTTGTTATCGAAACCGCAAGCAGGAACGCAGCCAGCACAAACAGCGGCGGACTGGGCAATCCGACCAGTCCGAAATGTGCAGCGAATGCAACTGCGGTGCAAACAGCAGCCGACGCCGTCGCGGTCATTGAACAAATAGCATTCTGCATAGGACCGATCCTGCTTGATTCAAATCTGATTGCCTGCTTTTGTAAGGCACGATCCGGCGACTGGCTACCACGGTTCTGAAATGCGTCTAAACGTTACGCATGCTGTAGTGGATCATGCAAAAGATCCTTGAATTGTGCCTGCCGAGTCGAAAGGAAGTTTAGCAACTTCCACTACATATTCACGTCCACATCGGATGTGAAAATCTGGTAGGCTGCGAGCCGCCCTCGGCCGATATCGTAGTTACGGGCGCCCCACCAGTTTGGCGATTTGCTAGCGGCGAGGTTTGCAATCGAAGATGAAGTGAAGCCGGAATCTTGACGCGATCGCAGCTTTGCTGTCTGCTTGCGTGACGGCAGTGCGGCAGTCGGAGCGGAGAATAGCATGACGGGCGGCGTGATTTGAAAATAGGCTCTAAGATTGTTTTTCGACTTTCGGCGGCGTCGACGTGTTGCCGAGTTCCGCTTGCGGCGATTCTTGTCTGCGCAATATCGTGTGCCGGGTGGCTCAGCGGGCACGCTAGCGACTGGCCAACTTGGCGAGGAAACGCACAGAGAACCGGTTGTGTTGCCGATGCGATTAACACTGACTTGCATCTCCAGTGGAGTCGGCAGCTTCCCCACGCGTCTCCGGCTTGGCCGATCGAACAAGACAAGCTGCGTTTTGACGATGCGTCGAATCCTGTCGTTGTTGGACAACGGATATTCGTGAACTCAAGTTCTCACGATCTGGTTGCGGCCTATTCGACTCGGTCGGGCGAAGAGCTGTGGACGTTTCAGGCGAATGGGCCAGTTCGTTTCGCGCCAGTCGCGACGCAAAAACGAGTCTACTTCGTCAGCGACGATGGCTTCTTGTACTGTGTTTCTGCTGATGCGGGCGAACTGCTTTGGAAGAAACGCGGCGGGCCGTCCGATCGCCTGATACTTGGTAACGATCGACTGATTTCGTCGTGGCCGGCGCGAGGCGGTCCGGTTCTGTGTGATGGAACGGTCTACTTTGGAGCAAGCATATGGCCGTTCATGGGCATCTTCTTGCACGCCGTCAACGCGGAATCGGGCGAGACGATTTGGACCAACAGCGGGAACGGCATGGATTTTACGGTTCAACCGCACGGTGCTTCATCGTTTGCATCAGTCGTTCCTCAGGGGCATGTGGTGATTGAGGGCGATTCGCTGATCGTGCCTGGCGGGCGGAGTGTTCCGGCCGTCTATGATAGACACACAGGCAAACTCATTCACTTCGACTACGTGAAAAAGCGAGGCGGTCATAACGTCTTTGTTGCCGGCGATCAGTACGTAGTGGATGGAGACGTTTACAAACGTGAAAACGGCGAACAGCTCGACACGATCGATGCCGAGCTTTTCGACGGCGAGAACTTTTTGTCGTTTGAAGGCGAAACCATTCGTGGCCACTCACAGCAAGTTAAGCGGATCGAGACAACGAAGAAGAGCAAGCTTGGTCTGAAAAAAGAGACGAAGGTCACGTTCGAACGTGAGAAAGCGTGGAGTTACGATGTTGGTCGCGGACTTGATCGGCTGTTTGCCAAGACCGGGAATCTGGTTTGGGCCGCGCGAAAGAATCGAGTCTACGTTTACGACGTCACGGCAAACAATGACGACCACGTTTGGTACTACAAATTCAATTCAGATGTGTGGGACATTCTGTTCGCAGACAATCGCGTCTTTGTCGTCACTAGGGACAATCAGTTGCATTGCTTTGGGGCTGAACAGGTAGAACCTCACGCGTGGAAACTTGAGTCACCGGTCAGCGATCATGATCACGATACGTTTGACGAAGATTACATCGATCGCATTACCGACGGTATCGATTCTAGCGGCGGGTATGCACTGGTGCTGGGCGCAAAAAGCGGTCGTCTGATTCGTGGCCTGACAGAATTCACCGGTTTGCGAGTGGTTGTGTTGCCTTCGCCGAAGGACGATGTTCGCGAATTGAGAACGCAGCTGATGAACGCCGGGCTCTACGGCGATCGAGTTGCAGTTCTGTCAAAGGAGACGACGCCAAATTCGTTGCCGCCCTACTTTGCCAGTCTGATTTGCTCGGAGTATCGAGACCTAAAAGCAGCACAAGCTTTGCGGCTTTACGACTGCTTGCGACCGTTTGGTGGGCGGATGGTTTTTGAGGGCGACGCTCAGCATCAATCGCACATGCGCGAAGCGGTTGCAGAATTTCGCGACCCTCAGATTGAGTTTGTAGCGGCTGACGGCCTGTCCACGATTGCGCGGAGCGGTCCACTGCCGAACACGGATGATTGGACTCATCAATACGCCAACGCCGCACAGAGTGGTATCTCTCGGGAAGGCGCGATCAAAGCACCATTCGGCCTGTTGTGGTTTGGGGGTCCTTCGCACGAGGGCATTTTGCCTCGCCACGGTCACGGACCATCGCCACAAGTCGCCGGTGGGAGGCTGATCATTGAAGGGCCTGATCTGCTGCGAGCGGTCGACATCTATACCGGCCGCCTGTTGTGGGAGATTTCGTTGCCGGAGCTTGGGAAGTTTTATGACAACACGAACCACATTCCTGGAGCGGGTGAAATCGGCGGCAATTATGTTACGTTGCATGACCGCGTTTACGTCGTTTACGGAGACAGCATTTTAGAGCTCGACGCGACAAACGGTGAAAAGCTGCGTGAATACAAATCACCGCCCGACACTGATAACAAGCCCGTTAATTGGGGACACTTGTCGGTCGAAGGCGATTATCTGATTGCTTCTTCCGATCCCGTGGAAGTCGTGTCGGCGGATGCGGACAAAAAGAAAGAGGAAGACGAACTTCCGGCCCAAGACGTGATCGCGAAAGGTGCTCAGTGGCGCTATCTGGTCGGTGGCGAGCCGGACAATGAATGGAACGTTTCGGACTTCGATGATTCGGAATGGGGCCTCGGTTCGGCCGGATTTGGTTACGGCGATGACGACGACGCAACCGAACTCGATATGAAAGGCAAGTTCACTCGCGTCTACTTGCGGGCGAAGTTCGACAAGAAGCAGGTCGCCAACGCGAAAAAGCTGAGACTGAAATGCAAGTACGACGACGCCTTTGTCGCTTACCTGAACGGCGCGGAAATCGCGCGAAAGCATGTCAAGCACGAAAACGGCGAAGCGAAAGTCGAAGGTCACGAAGCCGACAAGTACGACGACTTCGAAATCAAAGACTGGGAACATCTGCTGACGCCGGGCGAAAACGTTTTGGCGATCGAAGGCCACAATATTTCGAAGGACAGCAGCGATTTCTCGCTCGATCCGTACCTCGTGATGGTCCCGTTGAAGGAAGGGGAAGTTGTCGAAGTCGTGAAACTGGGCGAACTGCTCGTTCCGACTCGTTACAGTTCCGGAAGCCGGCGAGTCAACGTCTTTGATCGCACGACTGGTGAGCCACTGTGGTATCGCGACGCCGAGTACAATTTCCGGCACAACGCAATTTGTGCTGCGAACGGAATGCTCTTCTGCACGGACATGTTGTCGGTCGAAAAGCGTCGCGCGCTGGAGCGACGCGGGCTCAGTATCAAACACAACGCGATGCTCTACGCATTCAATCTGCAGACTGGCGACATAGTCTGGAGCACAAACGAAAACGTGTTTGGCACGTTTCTCAATTTCAGCGCTGAACATGACGTGTTGGTTCAAGGCGGAAGTCTGTATCGAGACCGCGCTTACGACGAAATCGGCAAAGGCATTTCGGCGTTCGCAGGTTCGACGGGAAAACCGTTGTGGAGCGAAATGGAATTGTCGTACAACGGTCCCGTTTTGCTTTGGCGGGACAAGATCATTACCAACGGAACGAGCTGCTTCGCGTTGGATTTGCTAACCGGCAAAAAGACCGGTTGGGAATACAAACGAGACTACGGCTGCAACACTGCCGTCGGTTGCCAGAATTTTCTGACGTTTCG
>JAGQPC010000746.1 GCA_020426925.1 Planctomycetales bacterium
ATTGCGGTGATTCCCGTTCTTCGCCGTTCGTAAGGTTGGTAACTGCTTGCCTCAGCTCCTGGTCCAACTCGCGAGCTGCGTCAAATAATTCGCGAGGGTCTGGCTGTTCGCCTTCTTGGAAAATGGCGCCGCGTTTTGCGAGAAATTCTTCGTGAATCTTTGCGAGTGATTCAAGCTTCTCGCCATCATCTCCAGCATTCATCGCGGCTCGAAACCAACTGTCCTCAATGCGAACGATGCGAGGCAGCATGTCACTCAATTGCATACCGCGGCGACGTCCAGTTGTATCGGGCAATCGAACAGAGCTGAGTTTATCGCCGACGTTGGGCAGGATTTTCTCGATGGTCGTCTGCAATTCTCCGCGCAGCGTATCGACCTTTTTGGGTAGCGAGTCTGCGAATTCTTTGATCGAGCTCGAATCCTGCACACCGGACCGAAGTGCTGTGATTGCTTCATCGGCTGAGCGAAATGCTTTGGCGAGCGACTGCAATTCTTCCGCGGACCGCTTTTGATTCAACGTAACATCGGCCCAAGCAATGGCCAGCGACACTGACTGCAATTGGCTTTCCGTATCTCGTCGCAGACGTTCTTCTGGACTGATAATTTCTGGTGGAGGCCCAAAGCCAAAACCAGGGGGGCCGAAGCCTCGTCGACCCGCTTGCGATTGTTCATCCGCGTACTGGTTACCGGTTTCAAACTGTTCCTTGCCAACATGGAAAAACTGAATGACGGGAACTTGGTCGCCGTTGCCTGCTGCACCGACGTACGCAGAGTACCCAGGACGAAGATCGTTTTGTCGCGGAGAGTACGCGACACCGCCATCTTTGGCTTTCACGATCGCGTGAAACCGGAGTAACCGGTTTGGCTCGTTTCCAACTGGCACTACGGCCGTGAAGACTCCATTGCCAGAGTTTGTCGCCTTTGTCGAATGTCGTTCGCCAATCGCTCCCGGGGCGACAATCGTGTGAGTGATTTCAACTGCCTCGATGGCAGCAGGATCGGCGACGCGCACTTGAACTGTGACTTGCGATCCTGGTGTTGGCTGACGGGGTTGCCAGGCTACCGACGTTACTTCAGGAGGAGTCCGATCCGCAAACACACTATTGACTCTTCCCGGAGAACCGGCGGGCTTTTGGTCGTAGTCATCCGATAGCGCGGACGGAGCCCAATTGCTCGGACCGTTTGCGGGACCACTCGGGCAAATTCGCTCTAACGATGCTGAGTACGCGTCGGCGCTCGACGGCCAGGGTGATTTGTCTTTGTACTCGACCGATTCGATCTTCTTGCCGCGAGCGTCGGAAAGCTTCACTTCATCGCCGCTATCTCCAAGCGACTTTTTGAATTCGCCGATCGCGTCGATACCGTAAAACTCGCGTAATGTCTTGGCATCCTTCGCGATCACACAGTATTCGCCGGCGCCTAATTGAGTGCCCTTCGGGAACGTGAACTTAACTGCCTTTGTGATCTTCCAACCAGTAAGATCAGCGGACTCCTTGCCAGAATTGAACAGCTCGATGTATTCGAGGTCATGCAGATCGTCGGGGGCATGGTAAAAGATTTCGTTGATTACCACATCGCCGCTGGCCACTTGTGTAATGAAATAAGTTGCAAGCAACATCGAAACCGCTTGCAAAAAAGAACACAAAGAAATCGTTTTGGTTATCAAGTGCGTGAGTTCCGTTCGTCAATCGTCACGTACCAGCCCTAAGGCTCGACACCCGTGGACGTATTTGGAGCATCGAGAGGTTCTCGGTGCAAGTGGAGAAATAAGTCGCCGCAATTCGTGCTCGCGACCGATCGGGGTCTTTCCTTCGAGCACGACAAGTTCATTTAGTTTCTTCGGGAACCGGGTCGAAATCAACCTCTTTCCGACTTGATCAAAGAATTGGATATCGTAGTCCAGTGTCAGCCTGAGAGATTCGTCCCGGGACACAAAGTGCTCTCGCTTATACTGAACTAATACGACGGGATCACAATAACGGACGACATCCGGGACGTGTTCGTCGGGTAAACAGTTGGCTAGGCCTCGCCAGATTCGACGGTAGTTCATTCCATGAACCGGCACGGACGACTTCAGCAAGAATCGACACTTGCCAGTAACACGATTCTTTCTCCATTTCACTTCGCAATAAAACCGATTGGCTGGCAGAACCGTGTCGTACCATCGCAGCCGCAGTTTCTTGCGCCGCCCGTGTCCGTTCAGGTTCGCGTAGCACGCGGAATACGTTGCATCGTCAAAGTACAGGCTGTGCACTAACGAGACCGACTCGTTATGGACTTGCTTTTCGCATCGGCGGACGAGAACGGACCGGAGCTTTTCGACGTCAGCATTGGGAAGCGTAAACTTGACTTCCGTCCGCGCCGCCAGGTCAACTCGAGTTTCGCCTCGGTCTAAGATCTGGAATGGACTATTGGAGGCGGAGATAAAATCGGCGTCCATGGACAAGCAAACCTTACAACGTCGAATTCAGATTGACGTAGGATAGTTCACAGTCGGGCAATTCGGCACGGAGCCGGTTGATCATTTTCGGAGTATCGTCCGGATTAGCTCGCGAAAGAACAAGCCGAACTTCACTTCGATCGTGCTCCACGTCACAGCGTTGCACTGTAAACTTTCCAGCGACAGTGCCAACCGTCGTCAATACGTTTTCACCATCGTCAGAAAAATATCGCGTTGTATCGCCGGAAATCGTTAGCAGCAGATTCTGATCCGGTTTCGCTTTTGCTGTTACGTGGATAAACCCGGCGAACACTCCACACACCGTCACGACGCATATGGCCAGCGCAACCTGTTCGGCGCCTAGCGCCAACCCAATTGCTATACACAAAAACAGGTAGATTAGCTCTTCCGGTTCCTTGATCGCCGATCGAAAACGTACGATCGAGAGCGCACCCACCAGCCCCAGCGAAAGTGCAAGCGACGACTTAACAACCGCGATGATCGCGGTAGTGATGATCGCAAGAAGCGGAAAAACGCGGCTGATCGAGTCCGTACCGGATGCAGAGACACTAAAGCGCCGAAACAGAACGCGGACGACCAGCGCCATCATGCCAGCAAGCACCAAGTGGACCGTCAACAGAGCAATCTGTTGTCGCTCAACCGTGACTGCGGTCGTTAGTTGTCGTAATGCGTTGTCTACTGAATCCATGGTGTCCCAACCAATATGATTTGCTTTAGTCCGGCCACTTCGCGGGCACGCTTGCGATATTGCTGTTCAGACTTGCTGAAACAGACATCACTACTTCGTCAACCTGAGTCAAATCTCGGTATCAGACGCCAGATTGTCAATGATTATGCCGAATTGGAAAACTCAAGCACAAACGGTTTAACGGCGAGGCTTAGCTGCCATCTACTTGCTGTTTTTCGCAAGAAAAGCCGTTGCGGGCAGTAGACTAACCCGCAAATGGAGGCGAAGTTTCGCTAAGGGCAGAAAATCATTGACTAAGTCGATAGTTGGCGGTCCAAGCTGGTACGCTTACGCCACTTATTCGGCGAGAATCGGTTCGATGTCTTCGGACATGTCGGGTTCCGGGTGAAGAAGCATTTCAACGTTCGAGTCCGAGTCGTCGTCGCGGTGATTCATCGCGACACCAGACGGAGCACACTCCAGACAGCGGATTTGTTTTGAATACTTCAGACAAGGATGCAAGCAACCGAACGCTGGCAACGCGTAGCCAGGAAGTTGGAAGAACGGTTCTGGCTGATAAGTTTCATCATAAAGTTCATGCCAGAAGCCGTCGTCGCCTACGGTTAGAGATTCCAGATCCAGGAACAATTGCATGCGATCGACGATGTAATCGATGTGCCGACTCGCCACGTTACTCAACGCCGAGATATAGGCTGTTTGAGCCTCCAAGAAGTCACGAGCCGCAACGTTGCCGACACCCAACCGCAATTCCAATTCCGTGCTGACCACGCGTTCGTACGCGAGAGCCGCACTGGCAATATCGTTGGAGTACTGTTCGCGTTGCAGTGCGATGGAACGAATGTCGCGACGGACGCCAAGTTTTATTGTGTCTTCCAATTGTGTCAGCCGACGCAACGATGCTTGATAGTTAAACAACGATTGACGATAGGCGTTCCGTTGCTGCCGACGATTAAACGGCGCGTCAAATGTGCCGCTCACGGTTGTTGTGCTGTCGTCAAAACTGAAATCGAACGGTCGATTGACGCCATTTGGTGTGCGAATCGATTGCGTCGCTCGGAGATTCAGAACCGATTTCAAATCGTCCGCGGCGTATTTAATTCTTCGCCATCGATCACCGACGAAACCTCGTTCGTTGATCAAATCGAATCTTTGAACGAGCGCAGTCATCATCGCATCGTCCATGTCAATTTCGACTGGAGAAAGCCCCTCTTCCTCTGACGTCTTGAGTACTTGCCCGCTCATTGCGATCAGTTCTTTTCCGACTTCGACAGCAATTTCGGTCAACTGGTCGTCAGTCAAGTTCGAGATGTCGGTCCCAAGTTGCTGGTCTAACGACGCGACTTCGCGCTCCAGCCGCGATTGAAGTTGTTCGATTTCGTTCATCAGCATGGGAAGTTCATCGAATCGTCCTTCGCCAATCAGCTGAACGAAACGTTCGGACAGACTGCTGGCAAGTGCGTCGGATTGCGCAAGCTGACGCTGGGCCTCTATCGTTGAGTTCAAATCGGGATCGAGAAGCTGTAGCTGTAGTGCGATTTGAGGCAGCAGATTTGCAGCGACATCTGCGCGACGCTGGAAAATCACCGTGCGAATCGGGGACTCTTCATTCAGTTCCGCGTTCAACTCGCGCACAGCTTCGTCTACGCGAATTTTGGCCGATGAGATCTGGAGACCGGCTTTGGCTCGTCGCCAATCTGTCGTGTCAATCGCTTCGTCTCCGAAAGCTTCGCGTAGATTTGCCGTATTGATCATTCGATCAAGCACAACGGTGCCGGCACTGTAGATCGTCGCTCGCGTGGGGTACTCACGTGCCAGCTCATCTTGAATACGA
>JAGQPC010000747.1 GCA_020426925.1 Planctomycetales bacterium
CGGGCCTGGGGGCCGGAGCGGCCGATCTTCGGCAAGATCCGCTACATGTCCAGCGAAAACACCGCTCGCAAAGTGAAAGTGAAAAACTACGTTCAAAAGTATTCGTGAGGTGAGACGCTGTCGAACGAACAGACCGATCTCCCGTCAAACGCGTTAGCGAGCAGCTATTCACTTAGTGGATGCACCGACAGCACGCGATTCATGTCGAGCGAACTCAAGCCGGAAGAGAGCGACGAATGCTAGTATCAGGAGTGGATAACACGACGGTTCTGGCACTGCAGCCGCGGTGCGAGCCCCTGCTTCGAATCCTGCATCTTTGAATGCAGAAACCAGATCTCCTGAATCAAATTCTCTATCGGCGTTCCAGTCTCCGGTAGCCCACGTGGAATTGTTCGGGATCGAGTCCTCGTACTGACCGGCTTTGAAAACGGCGACCAAATCGCCACTGTTGAACTCGCCATCCAGATTCGCGTCGCCAAACCAGGTCTGCTTGAGGTCTTTGACCCACGCTGTCAAATCAGCTTGATCAACAATACTATCGTTCGTTACATCAAAACTGGAAGTGTGAGTTTGCGCGATGATTTCGCTGGCAAGTTGATCAATATCTGCGATGTCCAAAACTCCGTTGCCATCGAAGTCACCGGTGCCGAGCAGTGTCTGCTCCAACCTTTGTGAAAACATCCAATCCATCACTTCTTCGGTGCTCCAAACGGAATGCCAGATGTAGTGATTCCAGTTTCCCGTACCGTGTGCCAATTCGGTGTATTTAAGGGGAACGACGTCGCTCTGATATTCGAATACCGTGTTATCACTGCGAGACGGGAACTCTAGTTTTTCCTGATCAACCTCGGCAAGTATGTCGTTGACTATTCGGCGAACGCGGCCGACCGACGCAATATTGTCGTCGCGTGCATGAAACGCCCAAATCGGAGTGTCGAGGAAGTTTGCGGCGTCCAACCCAGGTCGAATGACATCTGTGGAGATCGGCAATGCTGCGGCAAACCGGTCGTCGACATTGTTGAGCATGTCCCAGGTACCGCCTCCACCAAACGATTGGCCCGTGACGTAGAGTCGGTTGGGATCAATGTTTTCCTGCTCGATCGCTTGGTCAATCATGGTCATGATTTCCTCGGAACTGTTCCAATGTCCGGTATTCCAACGATACGGAGATTGGGGTGCGTACAAGTAAGCTCCGCGCTCCTTAGCGGCGTCGAGCAATCGATCGAAATCCGAGTTGATGTGACTGCGATTGTCCCTACCGCCGACCAGACCTCCATGGAGATAGAGAACGAACGGGCGAGGACTCGTAAGATCAGCCGCTTCAGGAGGAACATACAATCGCCCGGGTATGGCGCCGCTGAAGTCGATGAAGTCATTTATGTTCGCAGCGTTTGCGCGTCCAGCATTCCACGTGACGGTCAGTCCTACGACACACATGATTGCCAATTTTGTACGCATGGTTCACAGCTCCTTATCACTCAGAGAACAGGAAATCGCATTAGGTCCAGCTCGAATTCACGAGGCCCTTGCGACAGTTTCAAGCTTGAGAAGCGAACCGTTTCGCCCCTCAACTTTCCAATCCGGGCAAGTGGGTCGGAGTGCGACCGCTTGGCACAATAGTTTTGCGAAAAGTTGCTGTGGCACTGGCTTCGGGTGATCCTGGCGGGCCAGTAGCGGCGAATTCCGGGCGAATCTCGTGAAATGTTGAAAATCTTGTGGATTCCGGTCACACTCTGCAGCGTCCGTCCGGATCAGTGATAGAGGAGTATTGCAATGTCATTTTCTGAATCCACGAGAACGGACCGTTTGCTGCAAGCCGTGTCGGACGGTGACGAGTCCGCTCTGGGCGAGTTGATCCGACTGCACTTGCCCTACCTAAGACGCATCATCGAACTACGCATTGCGCCGGAACTCAAGTCTCGCGTCGATACGTCGGACGTCCTCCAGGAAACGCAAATGGTGATCATCCGCAGAGTGAGCGAGTTTATATCCAAACGCCCAGCTTCTTTTCGAGTGTGGCTGCGAAGCCGAGCAATCGAACAATTAGTTGACCAATACCGTCGACATGTCGGAGCGGACAAACGGTCTGTCCGCCGGGAACGGGATCTCAGCAACGTGTCCTCGATGGCGATCGCTCGCACGCTGCTGTCGGAGACTCCAAGTAAGGTTATGCAGAAAAGAGAACTGGCGGAACAAGTCTGTGACCTCATTGAGAGTTTGCGCGAAATTGACCGCGAAGTTCTGACGCTGCGACACGCGGAAGGTCTGACAAACAATGAGGTTGCCGAAGCATTGAATATTGATCCCGTAACTGCTCGTAAGCGTTATGGCCGCGCGTTGCGACGGCTCGTTGAAATGGTGACAGCGGCAGGCTTGGACGCGAGTCTTTCCTGGGGAGCGACCAAATGAAAAACACGCCGATATCCACAGATCGAGATGATCTTTTGGGCCAAGTCGTTGACGAGTTCTTTGAAGCCGTCGCAATAGGTAAAAAGCCGGACATTTCAGAGTATCTAGAACGATACCCGGAAATCGCCGATCTGTTGAAGGTTGCCATTCCGGCCATGCTCGCTGCCGAAGATGCGGCATTGGAGCCAAAAGACCTTCCGCTACCAGATTCGCATGAAACAACGAAACAACTGGGTGACTTTCGTATCCTCCGTCAAATCGGTCGTGGAGGAATGGGGATCGTCTACGAAGCGGAACAGATCTCGATGAAGCGGCGAGTGGCCTTAAAAGTGCTGCCGCTGGCAGGACTCATCGATGGCGCGGCAATCCGACGATTTCAGAACGAGGTTCGAGCAGTAGCGGCACTCAACCATCCCAACATTGTTCCCGTCTATATGGTGGGAGAAGAACGGGGCGTCCACTACTTCGCAATGCAGCTCATTCTGGGGCGTAGTTTGTCGGAAGTTATCTCATCACTGCGAGCCGTTCGTGACGAGGGTCACCAATTCAACGGATCATCGATCAGCCAAGTGACAAGCCGCGGCAAATCGAGCGATCGAGGCAACTCGGAGTGCGAACCGGCTACGGACTCGATCGGATCTGCCGGTCGACGCAAGGGCGAAGTGGAGGAGGCATTGGAAACGAGCATCGCGGCGCAGAGCTCGACAATTCCCCATTCGTCGCGGCGCGAATACTATCGCAGCGTCGTTGCGCTGGGAATTCAAGCCGCAACAGCCCTGCAGCACGCGCACGATGAGGGCATCATTCATCGCGATATCAAGCCGGCTAACTTGCTGCTTGACGGGAAGGCGAAATTGTACCTGACCGATTTTGGGCTCGCTCGCATCGAATCGGATGCCGGTGTCACGATGACCGGCGACCTGATTGGAACGCTTCGTTACATGGCGCCCGAACAGGCGCTCGCCAAGCGAGTCGTGGTCGATCATCGAGCGGACATTTACGGCTTGGCCGTCACGCTCTACGAACTTCTAACCTTGCGCCCCGCGTATCTCGCCGAAGACCGGCAGCAGTTGCTCAGCCAAATTGCCTTCGAGGAACCAACCAAACTGCGCCGGATCGATCCAGATATTCCGCCCGAGTTGGAGACAATTATTCACAAGGCGATGTCCAAGAGCATGAGGCAGCGTTATGCATCGGCGCAAGAATTAGCAGATGACCTGCGAGCCCACCTGGACAACCGTCCGATTAAGGCCAAGCCACCGACGACGTCAGAGATCGTACTAAAGTGGACGCGCAGAAACCCGGCCATTACTTGGGCGACCATTGTCACATTGACACTGACCACCATACTGCTTGGCGCGAGCACCGTGCTAATCTCCAAACAGCTTAAACGCACGTCAGCAGCCGAGCAAGAAGCCACGGCAATAAGCAAGCAATTGGCCAAACGGACTGGCGAATTGGAACGTCACAACTACTTGTTGCAGCTTTCTGATGCCGACAGCGCTTTCCTTAAAAAGCGGTACTTGCTGGCGCGTTTGAAACTTGACGCCTGCCCACAAGAGCAACGCGGCCGGGAATGGAATTATCACGCGCAACGTCTGCAAGACAAATTTCCTTTCACTCCATCTGGAGGATATCCGCGACTAACGCGAGATGGAAAGCGGCTCTATACGATCAGTGCTGGCAAAGACGGACAAGATACTCAGGTAACAGCGTGGAATCTGAGCTCAGGCCAGGTCATCCAAGAAATCAACTGCGGTGTTCCGCTCAACGCCTTGCATGTTTCTAGTGACGGGAGTTGGATCGCCGTTTCGCAAAAAAACTCAGGGCGGATCGTCGTGTTGCAGACTCAAACCGAAACGGAACTTTGGCGAATCCCCGCTGGCGGGGATCGAACGCATGCAATCCACCCCATTGGATTTAGTCCCGACGATCAAATTCTCGTTTGTCGGTCTGCGGACCAAAGACAAATCATCGCCTTTAATGCGTCCGACGGAAGCGAGCGACGCCGTTTCGGGGAGTACGAGGGGGACCTCCTTGGAAGTGTCAACATCAGCCCGAATGGTCGCTGGTTGGTATGCGATGGCGAAGATACCGCGCGGATCATCGACATGGAATCGGGAAACGTAGTTGCCAAGATTTCGCAGCCAGACGGCACCTTAACAACGACGTTCGACCGAACAGGTACGCGAATGGCGACGTGCGACAGGAACGGAGTGATTTACATTTGGGACTGGGACGGCAAGCGATTGAGAAAAATGGATTCCTGGCGAGCCTCATCACAACAGCCTCATCACATCCAGTTTAGCGCGGACGGCACGCGTCTGGTCGCAGTGTTTAAGGACAGTACGGTGAGCGTCTGGGATGTTGTGACACGTAAACAACTTGCCAAACTCAATGCACGAGGCCCTACTTACGATGTGAGATTCTGCTCATATGGCAGCGACCGCTCTGCGGATAATGGGATTCTGATGGGAATTCTGACGGAAGGCATAACTCTCTGGGCATGGGAAAACGACGAGTGGGGATTGAGGACGCAGGCGTTGGAGGGTGCCGTTGAGGCGACATTCAGTCCCGACGGACGATTCATCTTGGCGTCCACGCCAATGTACTTCGCAGGCGGAATGCGTTACTACACCACGAATCCCTACTACGCCCCAGAGCCAGCCGCAATCCTGGACGCGGAATCCGGCGAAACCACCGTGACGATCGATGAGCCTGTTTATGCCGCGTCATGGTCACCAGACGCCACCGAGATAGTGGCAACGCCCGCGGCCAGTAAAACGATTCGTACGTATGACGCCAAGACCGGTCAGCAATCCGCTCGCCAGTTCCCTGGGCATACTGGCCCGTTTACGATTTCCGTAGTCTCGCCTCAAAGCCGTCAGCTCGTGTCTTTTTCCTCGGATTCGACGATTCGCAGATTCGATTTCGATTCGGGTAGGCTCGTACAGGGACCGTTTTCACTTAGGAATCCGACAAGGCGGCAAGGACCGTACATGGGGACTAGCGTCGATTTTTCGACTGACGGAAGCCTCCTTGAAAGCACTGGCAGCATTCGCGACACGCGTACCGGAGACCAAGTCTGCCGGGCCTACATGAAGGGGTATCCTTACGGGCATTGGACGAAGCGAGCCGTGTTTTCAAACGACAACACTTCGATGTTTTCCGGTTGCGCCGGAGGTTTGTTGATTCATGTGGAAGCCAACAAAACGGGTCGACTTAAGACTCGCTTTGACGGCCTCGTCGGGCACGTGCTGGGAATCGCCTTGTCACCCGACGAGCAGCACGTCGTCGCGGGTGATTCCGATGGCCAAGTGATCATTTGGGACGTCGCTTCTGGTCGCCCACTGATTACGCTGACCGACAGCGGTCCGGCTATCACTTCGCTTGAATGGAGCCCAACAGGGCATCGCATTGCTGCGGGGAAAGTTGACGGGACCGTCCAAATTTGGACACTTCCGACTGACAACTGATGGAGCCGATTGGATCAGCGAGCGACAGCTCGTACTTTCAGGCTGTCGCTCAATTCCTCGTTGCCATCTTCCTCAGCAACTAGCCGTCCACTCTCACGACTTCGGTTTGTGCATTAAGCGGGTCGAGCGTTTCAGGGTCCGCGCCGCACACGGGCGTGATCTCGCAGAAGTGCGTATTGATGGCATAAATCGAATTGTCATACCCTAATATGGTCGTCGGGACGGCGAACTGCTCACTCGTGATGTTCTTCACAAAGGTCCCTTCCTTGAGATCGTCGGAAAGCTGAATGACTGCAATCTTGTGCTGGAAATTCTGCATGACGTACAACGTTCGCTCTTTCATGTACAAACCATCGCCGTCGGCAAACAGCTGTTCTTCGCCGCTGATCGTGATTGACGTGGATGCTCCACTTGTCGTATCCACGTGATAAAGGACACCAGTGCCGATGTTGATAACGACTAGTTCGTTGCTATCAGCATCGCCGCTCACCAAACCGTTGGCGTTGAGCCCAAAACCTTCGCGAG
>JAGQPC010000748.1 GCA_020426925.1 Planctomycetales bacterium
ACTGCAGCGAAAGACACTGTGCGACGGTACTCACCAACAGCGTTTTCGCGAGCCCAGGAACGCCAACCAACATGCAATGACCATTCGCAAACAGTGCAATCAAGATCTGGTCGACCACGGACTCTTGACCGACGATCACGCGTCCGATTTGTTCTCGAATCGCACGATATGCGTCGCTGATTTCTTCAACGGCCAAGATGTCATCGTTCTGTGTATTCATCCACGCCACGCAGATTAGGAGCCTGTCCGATCGTTTATTATTGTACCTTGGCCGTAGACGGATTGACCAATCGGCGCATGACAAATGGGAAGCCGGCCATTTCTTTTCGGCCAGCGACAATTAGAGTTCCACCCGTAACGATCAAGTTTCCGGATTCGACGTTGGCTGCCGACAATTGAAACGGTTGTCGCGGCATCGTGCCGTCGTCTGCATCAAAAATGTAGATATTGTCCTCACCATCGTCATTTCGCGTGGGCCAGTAGACGAATCCTTCGTGCAGCAGCCCACGGCCGTTGGGCGCGACGCCTGCCTGTAACTCGCGTGGGAACGGGTTGCTCGGCCGATCAGCTTCCGCGGACGCTGAATCATCTCCTAGAGCACTCGGTTCACCCGTGCGGCGGTCCAGCCACCAAAGCCGTCTGCCGCCCGCGATGACATGCCGTTCTGTGACCCCCAACATATCGATAGCGTCGAACGAGCCACGCGGAATTCGCGTGCTCCAGATCACTTGCCCTGAAAATAAATCTAGGGCCAACATGCCGTCATAATCAGCGGGTGCTGCGAAGATGATTCCGTCTGCTGTAACAGGCACCGTTTGCTGCCGATAACGAAACCACGGTCGGTCCAGCAGGTTCTTGCGTTGGGTATCCGATCGACGATACGTGGTGATCCAGCGAACGGTTCCCGAGTCGGCATCTAGGGCCGCAACACATCCTGCGTTTGTGACAACTACGACAAACCCTTCGGCGACAATCGGAGCGACGTTGTTTGCGATCGAATCACTGTACGATGTCGCGCGGCAAATCAGAGTTTTCCAAAGCGTTCCCGTGTCTGTCATGCAGATCGCATGTATTTCAGCAACCGACGTGTTTGTTTCCAATACCGCGAATATGCGTTCGCCGACTGGAAGAATCGGTCCTGCAATGCGCGATCGAGCGTCCGCGTCGCCGGAGCTGACTTCGATGTCAGACACAATGCGCCCGTCATCGGCCACGCTTAAGCCGACAACTCGTTCTACGTTCGCGTCTTCATCGGAAAAGACTGAGTACACAACCGATCGGTCGGTTGAGATTCGCGGTAGCGTGTCATGGATCGCTGAAGCTGAATCGTTTGAAAATATTTCGCCTTCGCTGTTGTCACACCAGGGCACATGATTCCCTGTCGCTGACTGGAACGCAAGAACTCGATTTCGATGCTGAAATAGGATGCACTCTCCACATGCCATGGGACCGATTTCGGGCCGCGAAACTGGACGGTCTGTAGTTTGTGGCAAACTGCGGACATCATCGGGCAGACTGCCCCGCCACTCTGGCTCGAACGTGAGGTCGATTATCCGTCGCGATGGAATCGTAATTCGCTTGGCACGGTCGTCCAACATGGATTGCAGTTTTCCGTGAAGATCAACTTCAACACCGCCGAGGAACCCTTGAGCCGCCGGATGCAGCTCTCGCAACTGGGCGAGCCCCGATTTCGCTGCGTCAAGTTTGCTTTCTAAAATGTCTGCAAGAACGAGCCGTGCACGGATCGTCGCGATATCGATGTCGGTATCCGGGTATGCGGCAGTAGGGCATTTGTACCGAGCTGAATCGATTTGCATTAGGTCGGCCGAAATGCGTTTCCAGTAACCTCGCGCCGTCGCAAAATGACCGTTTCGAAACGCGATGTCTCCCAACCGAAGCAACGCGTCATCGCCGGAAGTGCTAAGGAAATAACTGTCGATCAGTTCATGTAAAGGCGCAGCATCAGTGCTGCGACTGCTCTGGCCGAACAACTCGGAGGCGGCTTGATCGATCCTTCGGCGCAGTTGCGTGATGACTTCTGAGTAGTCACCTGGCTTGGCGGCAATTAGGCTTTGAACATAGCTGTTCATCGAGACCGCGTAACCGAATCCACTCTCGACGTCTTCCATGACGAATCCGTCGCTGGTTCTGACAGTCAGAGCGCGGATGAGTGCGGCAGCCTCGGGCCACCGTTCGTTTTGCAAGTGCAGCTGTAAAAGTTGCAGTCTCTGTTTCTGTCGACTGTCGAGTTTCGGAAGATTTGGCTGTGGGACACCTTCGCCACAAGCCATCGTGCAGGCCAGAAGAATGGTCAAAAAGGAGAATGCGAAGCGTACTATTCGGTGGCCCATTGGAATGCGACGGGAGAATCGTAGGCCCGCAATCATTTTTGTTTCGGCCCTGGAATCGACTGCAGGTAATTGCCGGTGTAAAAGAGCAAGACACCGAAGATCATCATTTTCAGCATCTGACTAAGGCCGCGCTGGCCCAAGCCACCTGTAAGCTCCATGACCATCGCCAGCGGAAGCAACACGAGCGCGATGATCTGCATCAATCGACCGACGGTATTCATAGCTACTAATGTACGATACGATTGTCAGATTGCCAACGGATCTCCCAGACGCCTACAGTCAGACTCATGCTCCCTAAGTTACTTTTGCGTGCCCTCCTGCTTCGCTGCCCGCGCTGCGGTACGGGGAAACTGTATCACCGTTTCATCTCGATGAATAAGCGTTGCTCTAGCTGCCAGTTGCAGTTTGAGCGTGAAAGCGGTTTTTTCTTGGGAGCAATCTACTTCAATTACGGCTTGACCGCGTTGATCGTGACCGTTCTGTACGTAGGAATGCTTATTTCCAGGAGCGTCTCACCGTTTTACATGAAAGCGATTCCGTTGACGATCGCGGTGGCGTTTCCCTTGTCGTTCTTTCGCCACGCTCGAAGTCTGTGGCTTGGCTTCGATTACTTCATCGATCCGCGCGAGACCAATGAAGAGTCCGGTTCGGAATGGCACGAATCCGCTGGCCAACACGACAACGTCGCGACGTAGACGCCAGCAAACGAACATGATTTTGTTGATCGACAACTACGACAGCTTCGTGCACAACTTAGCTCGGTACTTCCAGCGGCTTGGGCAGCGCACGCACGTGGTGCGTAACGATCAGCTGACCGTGAACGACATTCGTACGCTTCAGCCTGACGCCGTCGTCATTTCGCCAGGTCCTTGCGATCCGGACAAAGCCGGTATCTCACTGGGCGTCGTGACCGAACTACACGCTTCCATTCCGATCCTCGGTGTTTGCTTAGGACACCAAGTGATCGCACAGGCTTTCGGGGCGCAGATTCGACCAACCAAAACACCGATGCATGGACGCGCGAGTCAAATCGTCCACGATGCAAGCGGGATCTTTCAGGATATTCCAAACCCAACGACCGTCGCACGTTACCACTCGCTGATCGCGGTCGAACACTCAATGCCAAGCGAACTCCACGTGTCCGCGCGCACGGAAGATGGAACCGTCATGGCCATTCGCCATAAGACGTCGCTGTGTGTTGGCCTTCAGTTTCACCCTGAGTCGATTCTGACAACGCACGGATTCCAAATGCTGCGAAACTTTCTTCGGATGAGCGACATTGACGTCGTATCGAGCGCTGACTTTAGCAGCGAACTTGTGCAGCCACGAAAGGCAAACGATGTTTGGCCGGAACGTCCGGTAACGTTCTAAGGCGAGCACATATGATTCTCGAAGGCATCATAACGACGGTCAATGAAGATGGCTCAACGAACATCTCTCCAATGGGACCGATCGTTGATGGCGAAACATTTGATCGGTTTACGCTAAGGCCATTCAATACGTCGACTACCTACCGCAATCTGAAACGAGTTGATCGAGGCGTGCTGCATGTTACGGATGACGTGCTGTTGCTGGCAAAAGCAGCCATAGGTCCGATCGATCCTCCGCCCGATGTCGAAGTCTTGAGTCCGTCTCTGCACGTTTTGCGTGACTGTTGCCACTGGTTTGCCTTTACTGTCGAATCGATTGACGACGACACCGATCGCACGACGATCGAATGTACCGTTCAGAATCGAGGGCGAGTTCGAGATTTCTTCGGATTCAACCGCGCGAAACATGCGGTGCTTGAAGCTGCTATACTCGCAACTCGATTGCACCTGATTCCCGAACAGGAAATTCGCTCGCAGCTTAAAACGCTTTCCGCTCTGGTCGACAAAACCGCTGGAGCGTCAGAGCGTCAAGCATTTGACTTGCTGCAAGCTCACGCCGAAGCGTACTGGAAGGCGAGTTAACGATGCTGGAAAACGCTCTCACGGTCCAAGCGCCCAGCCGCCTCCACTTCGGATTGCTGTCTTTCAACAATCCTCAGTCGAAGCAGTTTGGCGGGGTCGGCATCATGATCTCCAGACCCGGCATCACCTTAAACGTGCGGCCATCAACCAGCTTTCGCTGTTGCGGCGTTCATGCAAATCGAGTCGCAGCATTTGCAGAAGTCTGGCAAAGATACCACCATCTGGACTCGTTGCCGCATTGCGAGATCGAAGTCGAAACTGCGCCTCCGCAACACGTTGGTCTGGGCCTCGGAACGCAACTTGCGTTGTCTACAGCGTCTGCGTTGAACCAGTACGCACAAGGAAAAGTGGCTAATGCAGTCGAACTGGCGAAGAGTGTTGGGCGAGGAAGGCGAAGTGCGATTGGAACTCACGGATTTGAGCAAGGCGGGTTCTTATTCGAATTGGGAAAATCAGACGCTGACGAGGTGTCCGTCCTAGAACGACGCATAGCGATGCCTGCATCGTGGCGAGTTTTGCTCATTCGCCCCGAGCTGCCCGAGGGACTTTCGGGGAACGTAGAACAGGCTGCGTTTGCAGAGCTTCCGCCTGTGCCTCTTGCTGTCACGGAAACGCTTACATCCGAAATTATAACGAACATGATCCCGGCTCTCGAAAGCAGCGACCTGGATCGATTCGCGCAGTCAGTTGCTTGCTACGGTGAAACAGCAGGCCGATGCTTTCAAGCATGCCAAGGTGGACCATACGCCAGTCCTCAGGTGCACGAAGTCGTAGACAGACTCCGCCGCATCGACATTCCCGTCAGCCAGAGCAGCTGGGGCCCGACTCTATTCGCATTCGCAGAATCGCAGGCAGCCGCGGAATCGCTTGTGACTCGGGTTCAACAAAACGACATTGCGGTCCAGATCGAAATCAGTGAACCCAACAACCACGGCGCCACGATCTCGGTTGCAGACGGTCCCCATGCAGCCTCGTAGTTTCGCACCGTTGTAGCGGATAGAATTCGAGTTTGCTATCCCAGAGAAACCGCCGCCTGTGACCGTCACTTCGACCGCTCAACAGCTCGATCATTCGTCAAACGCCCGGCCGAAGCGACTATTTGTCGGTTGGATCATGATCGGCTTTTCCGCAGCCGCTCAATTCATGTCGGGGCCCGGTCAATCTTATTCTGTCTCGGCATTCAAAAAGCCGATGCAGGACACGCTGGCGATCAGCGAAACCAACTTGTCGTTCGCCTACTTTGTTGCCACGATCATTAGCGGACTGCTGTTGCCTTGGACAGGCCGCATGATCGATCGGTTCGGAGCAAGAGTCGTGCTGCCAACCGCGGCAAGCCTGCTGGCGGCTTCTTGTGTGGTGATGTCATCTGTGTCGTCAGTCGCAGGCCTTTACGTGGGATTCACATTGATTCGATGTGTCGGCCAAGGCGCGATGTGGCTGGTCGGAACGTGGATCGTTGGCGAGTGGTTTTTGCGAAAACGGGGAATCGCCACCGCGGTTTCAGGGCTTGGCAGCAGCTTATCAGTGATGTTTTTCCCATTGTTGAATGTTTACTTGATCAATCGCTACGGTTGGCAAACAGCTTGGAAGTGGCACGCGGTAATCGTCGCGATTTCGATCGTAGTCCCGGCAATTCTGTTTTTGCGAAATCGCCCCGAAGATATCGGACAACATCCTGATGGCATCCCGCCAGATCTCGATATTCGACCGAACGACAGCAAAGGTCGAGTCCCCAACAAATTTACGGAAGAGGCGTGGACGCTGTCAGAAGTATTGGCCAACGCAACCTTCTGGAAGTTGCTCAGCGTCGGCATTTGCGCGGGAATGATCGGAACGGGAATCGTCTTCCATCAAGAAACTATCTTGGGGGCGTACGGGATCTCAAAAACGCTCGCCATGCAATTGATCTCGATTCAGGCAGCTGTCGGGACGCTTGCCGCGTTCTGGGCCGGAAGGCTCACCGACCGAGTTCCATCTGAGCGGCTGCTTGCCGTTTCGATGTTAATGCAAAGTGCCGCAGTTGCACTGATTTGTTTTCTTCCACATTGGACGTTTGTCTTTCTGTTTGCGGCACTCGGTGGCTTGCACGGCAGCATCATTCGGACAGCGGGAACGATCGTCTGGGTGAACTACTACGGACGGCTGAATCAGGGAGTCATTCGCGGAGCCGCCATGTCCGCAATGATCCTGGCTGCCGCAGTCGGGCCGCTGCCTCTAGCAATCTCTCAAGACAAACTCGGCACCTACAGACCGGCATTGATCGCGTTTGCGATTCTGCCACTGATATCGATGATGCTCGTCAGAACGGCCAGAAAGCCAACGCGTGTGAACGCCACACAGCCAGTGGATCTTGCTAAAGATCCCTAAATCGCTGGCGTGAATAAGGCCGTGCCGATCCTAACGCGGTCCGATCCTCGATCCGAACAGCGAAGGAACTTTAGCAACTTCCATTACGACAGAACTTTCCTCGACCGGGTCAACTCAACCGATTAGTCAACTCGCTCTCAAGATCCGCGATCGCGATGCGATTTTGCTCGAGCGTGTCACGGTCGCGAACTGTGACGCAGTTGTCATTCAGCGAGTCCCCGTCAACGGTAATGCAATACGGCGTTCCCGCTTCGTCTTGACGACGATACCTTCTGCCGACAGCTCCCTTTTCGTCGTAGAACACATTGAAGCGTTTCTTTAGGTTTTTGTAGATATCCTGTGCGATCTCCGGCATACCGTCTTTTTTGACCAACGGAAAAACTGCAGCCTTGATCGGCGCAATCCGAGGATGCAGCTTCATTACGACACGAGTCTGCATGTTACCTTTGTCGTCCGGGGCTTCGTCTTCAGTATAAGCTTCGCAAAGGAACGCAAGCGTCGCGCGATCTGCACCCGCTGATGGCTCGATCACGTGAGGCGTAAACCGTTCGTTCGTGAGGTCGTCGCGGTAAGTCAGATCCTTTCCGCTGCCTCGCCACTTCGGCTTTCCATTCTCATCCTTCTCCACTTCAAGCGGATTTGTGTTGGGATCGAGCTTGCCTTCCATGTGGCTGCGGAGGTCAAAGTCACCGCGATGAGCGATACCTTCCAGCTCACCGAATGATCCCGCTGGCAGAAACGGAAACGCGTATTCAATGTCGGCGGTTCCCGTTGAGTAGTGGCTGAGTTCATCAGGATCGTGATCGCGAAGTTGCAGCCGCTCGCCGGCTAAACCAAGGTCCGTGTACCACTTAAATCTTCTGTCTCGCCAGTATTGATACCACTTGTGCGACTCGTTGGGATGGCAGAAAAACTCGATTTCCATCTG
>JAGQPC010000749.1 GCA_020426925.1 Planctomycetales bacterium
CGAAAGTGATCCACACCGACGACACCTCGATCAAGATGCTCGAACCGGGCCGAGGTGTCACGCGAAGTTGTAAGTTCTGGCCGTACTTAGGCGACTGGTTGCATCCGTACGCGGTCTACGATTTTACGCTGACTCGCGAACGCGACGGGCCGCAGAAATTCTTGGCTGGGTACCAAGGTTATTTACAAGCGGACGCTTACTCGGGATACGATTGCATTTACGCTGGCGACGATGTTTTCGAAGTCGCGTGTGGAATTCATGCGCGACGCTATTGGCATCGTGCGATCGATAACGATCCGGTTCGAGCGAACACGGCGCTGGGATTCATTGCGCGCTTGACGCAAATCGAGAAACAATTGCGTAAAGCGTACCCGTTTGAAAACCTGCAAGGCAAACGTGACTTTGCGGCGGTCGCTCGCGGTCGCCAAACGCACTCGTTGCCGATCCTGGAAGACTTCAAAGCGTGGCTCGATACCGAAAGCGAATCGAAAAAGATTCTGCCCAAGAGCCCGATCCGTGCGGCGTTCACCTACACGTTGAATCAATGGGACGCGTTGGTTCGCTACACCGAAGAAGGTTACTTATCGTTCGACAATAACATTGCAGAGAGACTTGTGAAGATGCCAGCGATCGGAAGGAAGAACTATCTATTCGTTGGCAGCGAGAACGGCGGCCGCGGCGCCGCGATCATGTATTCGCTCGTGAGCAGCGCGAAGGCAAACGGCGTCGAACCTTTCGCATGGCTCAAAGCGATCTTCACCGAGCTACCTTACTTCCGCGACGGCGACGCCTTCCGTCAAGCCGCCAACAAGGAACCAGTCACCAGCTCTGAGCTAGACCATCTGTTGCCCGACTGATGGCTCGAAGCCAACCCCGATCACAAATGGGCCATCGACGAAATACGCCGAGCCGAACGGGAAAGAAAAAACGATTCATAGCGTGGCCGCTGCATGCTACGAAACTGTTACGGGCCGCGCTCTTGTCGTAGCAAAGTGTCGAACGCATTCAGCGGACTCGATGAAGCCTGGTCCGTGGCCAGCGAAACCAAAACACGCCCTGTAGTTCACCGTACGCTCACGCGGAGGCACAGATGGCAGGTCGTTCTCACGAGCATGCGTGGACCCACGCAACTCGACGGGCCTCGGCGATAGAGCAAAGCAGTCGGTTTGGAGCTCCAAGTATCGCTAGGCGCTGACACGCGATAAAAAAATCTGTCACGTTGCCAATTATTCGGGCTGATCGAAATCGTCGCCCAAGTGGTTGCGGAGTCGCGTGAGCATGCGGGAGCAAGCTTGATAAACGACCTGAATGTCGATTTCCAAATCCTCCGCGACATCTTGCGGTTCGTGGCCTTCGACGACAACTCGGTGAAATGCCTGGTACGTGTGTGGTTTGACTCGGTTTTTCCAGTAGGCGAGCGCCCGATCAAGTTCAATCTTTCGATCGTCGTCTGGCAGCCGAGTCGTCGTATCCTCGTGCGGTTCTGGAATCTGGTTGATTCGGTCCATCGCCTGCGTTCCGCCGTCCGCAGCGGCTCCGCGCTTTCGCAGGAAGTCAACCGTGCGGCGGTGAGTGATCGTCTTCAGCCATTTTCGGAACGAACCTTTTCGTTCGCCTTTTTCGAATGACTTCAAGCTGTCAAGCACGCTGGCAACGACTTCGTTCTGGATATCTTCCGCTTCACTCGCCGTCGCGCCGAAGCGAGTCGCCCAGCTATAGATCAAGGGCCGGTACACGAACACAAAAAACGACCACGAGTCATTGTCTCCCAACTTGAGTTGTTCGATCAGAGTCGTCGACGTTGACTCGAAATCCGGGTATTCACGATTTGAATCTTCCGACATAGCGACGTCCGTTTTTTGATCCGACAGTGCGAATATTGAGTATAGCCCTGCCGGATAGAGTGTGTCATTAGCGGGAAAACCTCTCACTGCTACACGGTCAATCTGTCCCGGACGCGTTTTTCACAAAAACCGAGAAAGCGGTCCGAGCCACAGATTTAATTCGTCACACTCGCGATCGCTTTGCGCCCGGCGCACACAGGGGAAGCTTCGTTTTTTCCCAAAAAATACGTTTTTCACGAATTTCTCGCGCATGTGTCAGGAACATCCGATCTACATGCGTTCCATCTGTGTCCCGCAAAACTGCTAATTCGCCTGGAGCTACGATGAATGCTGCGAGCCTCCGATCGTTAACGTATAAGACCACGGCGTTCATCGTGTTGGCCTTGCCATTGGCTGCCGCCGCACAACCGTGGGATGCGAAGCGAGCAGATTTAGCGAGCGTTTTGCGCGAAGAGAGCGACGTCGACTACGTAATTGACAGCATAGCGACCGAAGATTTGGGACTTGATGCAGTTCGATGCTGCGAGCTACGGCTGAACGGACTGACTTACACAATCGGATTTCGTAATAAGAGGATCGATCTGGTTGAATTTTCACCGTCTTACTCACAGTGCGAACCGAATTGGTACATCACATTGTCCCGATTGTTCGGCGACCACCCGATGAGAAACAACTGGGTTGTTGATCAAGAGTTGACTTCGTTGTTCCCTTCGATCACATGGTCACAGATCACTCCGTTTCCTGATACGAAGCCGGCCAAATCGCGCACGATCACTTTCAACCAACATACTGGACAGGTCGTCGATGTTTCGCCGTGGTACGATGACGCGGTCCCTACTGGACGAATTCGATGGTCGGCCAGTTCGTCGGAGTTGTATCGCTGTGTTCTTCGGCGACGAGACGGAAAGGCTTATGCGATCGTCGAAGGTAGCAGGACCCATGCGCAAGAAGTCGTTCCGCACGCCGCCAATCTGATCCGGCCTTTCGCTCATCATCCGCGCGACGTTCGTCGGGTAATGGTGGCGGCGCCTGATGTGTTTTTCGGCTACTTGATTCGTGCGTGTTCTCGCAAACTTGGCAACGGCCCGAGAGGTCCACACTACGGGCAGCAGTTCGCTGGATTTGTCGATCCGGCCAATCGAGCCTCGGTACGGAACGATCGGTTAGTCGCTGCAGTTCGATCGGCTTTGCAGCGAAGCGAAATCCCGGTCGAAACAATTGGTGCCAGCATCGACAAGTCGGATCGCAGAATCGTGCTTGCCGAGTTTACCGGACGTCGACGTCTCTCGCGCGACGAGCGTCGCCGAACACTTTTGCTGGTCGGAGAAATCGGAGGCATCGAACAGGTTGCCTATTGCAAGCAATTTGAAAACAAGCCTGCATTTCGCACACAGGTATCGGCTGCGTTGGCGCAAATCGCAAAACGCGAGGCCAGGTCGGCCGCTAAGAGACGTGCGACGTAGTGGATTAGCTCCCGGCACTGCAAGCATCAGCGTTGCCTTTCTGTACAGTCGCAGCGTTAGAAGGTCTCGATAGCCGCGACGCGGTTTCTGTAATTGTTGGCCGGTAGGATCTCAATGCAGTGGCGAGCGGTCTATCGAAACCGGCATAGAGCGAGTATCGTTTCTTTAGGCAAGCGAGAGAGCGTGAGCGATAATGTGGGCTGTTCCGCAGTCTCGCTCGCTACGTACATCGCCGCCGATTAGTCCGTTGGAGTACAGCTTTCAGGCTGGAGAAACAGGCTAAAGCCTGGACTCCAACAA
>JAGQPC010000029.1 GCA_020426925.1 Planctomycetales bacterium
GTAGTCCCGCCTTTAGGCGGAATCTGGGATGTACGGGCTTTCCGCCTGAAGGCGGGACTACGAACGGGACGCGGTCCAACCAACGAGTTGTTCGATGGCCAACACTAGTCTGAAAACGTTGACGCTTGGCTGCAAAGTCAACCAATACGAAACTGAATTTGTGCGGCAAGGTTTGCTCGACGCAGGGTACTCTGACGCGCCGGACGACCAGCCAGCCGACTTGTGCATAGTCAACACATGCACTGTGACAAACGAAGGTGACTCGAAAAGTCGCCAAGCGATTCGCAAGCTGTCTCGTCAGAATCCCGACGCGAAAATCGTAGTAATGGGCTGCTACGCCACTCGCGATCCGCAGGCGATTGCTGAATTGCCCGGTGTCGTGGAAGTCGTCACCGACAAACGAGAGCTACCAGACTTACTCGGCCGCTTCGGCGTCGTCGATATCCCGAACGGCATCTCGACATTTGGCGACCGGCACCGAGCGTACGTGAAAGTGCAAGACGGATGCCTTTTGCGTTGCAGCTATTGCATCATCCCGAAAGTGCGGCCCGAAATGTACAGCCGTTCTTTGAGCGAGATCCTCGACGAGATCCGACGACTGGTCGACAACGGCTATCGCGAAATCGTGCTCACAGGAATCCATCTCGGCCACTACGGTGTCGACTGGAATTTCGGCAAGCCCAAGTCAGAGTGGACTCGCTTGTCGACGCTACTTCGCGAGATCGTGAAGCTTCACGGCCAGTTTCGCGTCCGCCTAAGCAGCATCGAAGCGACCGAGGTTACCCGAGAGTTGCTCGAGCTGATGGGGGAATACTCGGACAAGATTTGTTCGCACTTGCACATTTGCCTGCAAAGCGGATCGGACTCTGTGTTGCGGCGTATGCGGCGCCGTTGGGGCGCGAAACGGTTTCTTGATCGCTGTTCGCTGGTTCGCGAAACGCTCGACCGCCCCGCAATCACAACTGACATCATTGTCGGCTTCCCTGGCGAGACCGACGAAGAATTCATGGAAACTTGTGACACAGCACGCAGGGCTGCATTTTCCAAGATCCACATGTTCCCATTCAGTGTCAGGCGAAACACTCCTGCCGCTACGATGCCAGGCCAAATTTCCAAAGCCATTAAGTCGGCACGTGGCAAAGAGCTGGCAAAGATTGAATCAGAAACGCGATCGTCCTACTTCCAAAGTCTGATTGGCACGCTCGAAGAAGTGATGATCGAATCGCTCGATCCAAACGACCCAACGCGTTCCGTCGGCACTTCAAATCGCTACGTTCCAATGGAGATCGAAGGCGTTTTTTCAGACGGTGAGTTAGTCGATGTTACTGTCGGCAGATTCGACGACTCCCGAGCAATCGGAAAAGTCACGAACCGTGCAGGGCAACAATCCGTTTGACTCTCGACCAAAGACGCAGGTGTTTGACCTTTGTTGAAGTGTGGGTAATGTCTCTGCCGCTAACCATGTTCTCCAGCGCGAGTGTCGATGCTAATCGCCCTTGTGAGCATCATCCGACGTAATGTTCGAATGTGCCGTTAATCGCAGGCGTATGCAATACATACACGCCGTCTTCGACCGATTCGATTCTGGAAATCGACCTTTTCGCGAAAGATGGAAATCCGTCCAATTCCCGTCGCCGCGTAGCGATACGTCAGTTCGTAGTCCAGCTCTGGTGGTGCAGACGCTGTCACGTATTCCAACTCTGAGTCGATTCAAGCACCGTACCGGAAGGCCCTGTTTCCAGGCCCAAAAAGAAGTCGGGGCGACATGATTCGAACATGCGACCTCCTGCTCCCAAAGCAGATTGGACCAAACACTGAAAACTCACCACTGATGCAGAAACGCAGTGTTTCCCGGAGTTTATTGCATTCTCATGTTTTTGCAAGCCATATCAAATTGTTGCAATTCTTCGCCGGTAAGACGGTAATCCGGTAAATCGGCGTTTTCTACCGGGTTACAAATCTGAGTGTGAGATTTAGCAAGTCGATCAGAGTTATGCGATACTCTTCCCCTCGATCATTCTGCTAAGGGGGCTCGCTGTGAAAATCTCTTGTCCAATGTGCAAAAGTCAATTCTTGGTGGCCAAGGAGAGCATCGGCAAGAAGGTTCAGTGCAAGAAATGTGCAACGGTCTTTCTAGTCGGGCGACCAAAGCCAGCCAATCAGGCGCCCGACACCGTCAGGGTCGCGTGTCCCCACTGTAACGCAGCCTGCCGAGTGGCGAAGGAGAACATCGGCAAACACGTACGGTGCAAGTCGTGCGAGCTCATCTTTCAAGCCTCGTTACCGACGCATAACACGGAAAAACGGCAAGAACAGCAAGAGAAGGTAATAGTTGTAGCAGCGCCGCCACAACATCGCTCCGCCGACAATAGGACGAACGGATGGAAAGCCGTAGCTGCTCTGACTTTGGTTTTCTTCATCGGGTACTTTGCAGGACGTGAGCATCTGCGGTGGACACTAGCTACTGCGATAGAGAGAGCCTTTTCAGGCCCAACTGACGAACCCAACCAGCGAAACAATCCAATCCCTTTCACACTGAGACAAGCTATACGAAGCGGAGACGTCGAGGTGGGGGTCACGTTTGCAAGAATTGATCAAGCGTTGGTAAAACCAGCCGGAGGAACCCCCGTAAAAGCAGGAAACAAATTCCTTAAACTTGGCCTCAGAATTACAAACTTACACGAACGCAAAGAGTTACCTATCCGCAGTTTGGTATCACCGACAGGGTTGTCCCTAACCGATGATGTTGAGAATCGTATCGCGATTTTTCGGGGGGACCGTCGGCACGTCGAGACCTGGAATTCGGCGCCGCCCCCATTGAAACCGGAAGAGATTACGGAAACCGTCCTTCTCTGCGAAGTGCCGTTGCCAAAGACGCAATACATTCAACTCACAATTGATCTTTCGGAATGCAGCGGAGAAGTGTTAGCAGTTTGCAGGATTCCCGCCGCGCAAATCCAAGGGTTCTTAGGGACGGAAGCTGAGATTGACGCCAGAGATGGCCGAATTCTCTTGATTGGCCTTTCTGCCGACCTCGGTTGGTCAGCATTTCGGTGCAATTGCATCGACTAGCTGCGAAGAGCGAGACCACCTGCAACAGCCGTATGTATCCAGCCCATCGGCTTTACGGCTTGCGTTCTCTATTTACGCGTGAAATATCGCACAGCATGTCACGCTTGTGCAATCCTAAATCTCGACTCAGCTTCTGTGCTTTTTGCAAACGCTGCATCTGGATTTTGATTCGCTTCCTTCAAGTGAACTCGTGTTCATGACGGATTTTAGAACTGGAAGCATCGGGAATCTGAGCTACGAGCAAAAAAATGGCATTTGTTATTTGGCCGGTTTTGGGTGGCGCAACGGTCGCGCTACTCAGCGCGATGCAACGAATCGAGAGAATTGGCTACCTGCCACCTCGATACTTTCGATTTGCTCATTGGATCGAACGAATTGGATTCGTTTTGATTTCCATTGTCACGGCGCAACTCTTAGGTGTTCAGGAACGTCAGACATTGCTCTTTCTTGGTGTTGCAATACCGCTGGCTCTTACCGAGATAGTGCGGCTATGGGATGGGGGTACAAGATGCTACATCAAATGATTCGAGATGATCCATATCTGCTTGCACCTGTTGGTTGCGCGGCGACGCGACTCATTTGTGTTGCTCAATCAAAGCTTTTGAATCCAAGACGTAAGGTCCAACCCGGTGCATCCTTGGTAATGGCCGTCACGGCTCTCTCATACCCGCTTTCCATGGCGTTTGAACCAAATCGATCGCTCTTAGTAGGAGTCATTTTAGGTGTCGAAACAAGCGTGATATTCACGGCAAATGAGATTCGCATGCATCATGTTCTACTTGGCGGAGTACGGTTTGTTCGCTTCATGGATACGTTAGGTGATTTGCTAAGACGAATCGCATCTTCAATGAAAAATGAAAACGACGACGAAGATTCCAAGGATTCAAGCTAGTTTTTGGGCTAACATTCGAAGTGACAGAAGCTGCTTGGCGTCCAGCTGCCTTCGAAATCGAGTAATATTCTCATTCTTGTTCTATACCTGATCAATTTCAATCCTGGAACTGCCCAGCAAACCGAAGGTTGTATCCGCAACAATCGTACGGACTCCTCTGGTCGCGACAATGTTCAATCCGATGCACCCCATGTGTCCATGGACGTGCCGGTCACGACAGTGCGGCTACACTAATCACCCTAGTGTGCACACGTCTCCGTCACGCACTTCGTACGCGTGTAGAATTGGAGATTCCGGCCAAATTCGACAATCATATCCGCGGTGTTGCAAATGCGCCTTTCTGCGGAGCGACAAGTTAATACCAGGCAAACGATGAGAATCTACTCCACGCCGGAAAGCGAAGCAGCAGGTGAAATGACCGTGCTTTCGATAGTGGAAACATTGATTGCCATGGGCATATATGTTGCGATTTGGTGGTTGACGGGTTCACTCCTTCACTTAGCCATTGCAGCGATTGCGGCGCCTTTGACTCTATTGCGAACAGAGGAATCGGTAGAGCTCGGTTTGAAGTGGATTAGATTCCGTGCCGATTCACTGTGGGACCGACTTTACTGGCTTCCAGAAATCGCTACATGGTTCTTATCGATTCCGATGATTGTCTGCATTTGCGTTTTCGCAATCTTGGTGCGATTCACGGCCACATTTGCGATACTCGTCCGCCACCCGATTTATACTCTGCAAACGATTCCTAGGAATTGGATTCGAATTGTTCTTTGCCTTGATGTTTGCCGAGCGCCAGAAGTCATACCTGGTGTTGACGCAACTGAGCGAGCCCCGACCGAACTCTCTTCTCTTTTCTCAACATATTCGCTGGTGGAAGCGGTAAAGGAGAGCATTAGGAAAAATGGTTTCATCGTAGTTCTTGCCGCCCCTGGGATGTGTCTGCTTCTTTTCTTGGGCTACCTCCCTCCCACGGCGATTGCGCGATTTCAG
>JAGQPC010000750.1 GCA_020426925.1 Planctomycetales bacterium
CGTTGGCCGATGGGCGAGCGGACGCTCTCGTGGGAGATGTCCTCTGTAATCGTTGTCCCACTGTACAAGCCGGACTGCCACTGGAACGAGCCGTCGACGAAATGCAAGCTTCGGGGTGTTCGGCGCTGCTCGTCAAAAGCGAAAACGAATTGGTAGGCATGTTAACGTCAGAGCATCTCGGAGATTGGATGATGCTCCACTCGGCATGGCACGAACGGCCTAATCCGTCAACAAGGGGTTCCGTAGTTCGCAAAGACGCAGACTCCGACCGTCACGTCGCATATACTGGAACGGAATGACGGGCTTGTCCGCGTTGCTGATTCGGCAGTTCTAGCACCTTCGGGAGCGATTTTTTCCTCCAGTTCCACTGGTGGCCACGTCGCCGGCAAGAAACTACTCGTTGCGATCAAAAACTGACCGGTTTCAGCTCGGGCGATCTGGGCCAAAGCTTCAGGCTTTTTATTAAGGTCGTCAGGCCTCAAGGCCAGCTGAACGTGCGGTGTGCGAATACGCGCGCATTTCGCTTGCGAACCAGCAACTGTTGGCGAATACTCGCTACATCCTCACGCACATCTACGACTTGCGGCACAGTTTATGCCCTATCCCCGGTTAACATTTTTGTGAACGGAAATCGGCAGTAAATGCGACCATGTTGAGTGATGCTTGAACCAAAAACACCGAATCAGATGCGAGGTGAAATAACGGCCGTTCGCGGAACCGTTGTAGACGCTTGCTTTCGCAACGGGTTGCCGCCAATTAATGCTGCCTTGGTCTGCGAGCTTGGAAGAGACGAGTCGATCACGGCGGTTGTTCATTCTCATTTGGGCAACTCGTCGGTGCGAGCAATCACGACTAGCAGCACCCGTGGCATGCGCAGAGGTGCGCCGGTGCGCTGCAACGGCAAACCATTGCGCATACCGGTTGGCATGCAGTTGGTGGGCCGAGTGATTGACCTTCATGGGCAACCACTCGACGGTGGGGCAGCTCTTTCTTGGGAGGAGTCTTTGCCGCTGTATCGGTCGCCACCGCCGTCGTCGATGTGTCTCGGTTTGGGCGACGTCTATCCAACGGGCATCAAAGTGATCGACCTGTTTTGCCCATTCACTCACGGAGGACGTGTGGCTGTGTTCGGTGGAGCAGGCGTCGGCAAGACCGTGGTGTTGACTGAGTTCGTTCACAATGCGGTTGCGACTCTGAAGGGGATCGCCGTCTTTGCAGGAATCGGCGAGCGATCGCGGGAAGGTCTGGAATTATGGCAAGAGTTGCAAGAACGCGGGTTCATGGATCGAACCGCAATGATCTTTGGCCAGATGAATGAGCCACCAGGCGCAAGGTTTCTGGTCGGCTTGGCAGCGCTGTCCGTCGCAGAACACTTTCGCGATGTTGAAAAGAAGGACGTCCTATTCTTGGTCGATAATGTCTATCGGCACGTTCAAGCGGGTATGGAGGTGTCAGGACTCTTGGGGCGGTTGCCTTCGCGAGTGGGATATCAACCCACTTTGGCGGCTGACATCGCGGCGTTGGAGGAACGCATCACTGCCACACAGCACGGTGACATGGTCTCAGTACAGGCAATCTACGTCCCTGCGGACGACTATTCCGACCCAGCAATCACACACGCTTTCTGGCACATGGATAGTTCGCTCGTTCTATCGCGTGATGTGGCCGCAGAGGGTTTGTATCCGGCCGTTGATCCACTCGCGTCCTCGTCCAAAGCGCTTGACCCATCGATCGTGGGACAGCGGCACTACGACGTTGCACAAAGTGCTCGAAGAGCATTGGGGCGATACGAAGAGTTGAAAGACTTGATCTCGATGCTCGGTATCGACGAACTCTCGAGTGAAGACAAGCAGTTAGTGGGACGCGCGCGACGGTTGCGGAACTTCCTCACTCAACCCTTCTTTGTCGCCGAAACATT
>JAGQPC010000751.1 GCA_020426925.1 Planctomycetales bacterium
CCACGCCGCACGTAGTCCCGCGGCTCCGTCCGCGGGGCAACGGAATGCGTTGGCAGCAGAACTCCGTGCGAGCAGAATGCTCTGCGACCAGAAAGATGCCCTGCGAGCGGAGTCGCAGGACTACAGCATCGCGGACTACACATCGCAGACGACAACGGTTTGGAGCCAACCATGGATACTCGCTGTTCTTCACTTCGGTCGAACACAATGTTTGCGGCTTTGCTGTTTGGATGTGTGTTGCTGATCACCGCGCCAGCTTGCCGAAAGAACACGCAGCAGGCCGCGAATTCCAATTCAAATGGAAAAATGACAGCTCCCAGATTCACTGACGAAATCATCGAGCAACATAATCGCGGCATCGCGTTGATGGGACAATTTGAATACGCCGAGGCGTTTAAGATTTTCCAAAAGCTCGCGGCGGATCATCCTAATTGGCTCGACGTTCAGGTCGATTTTGCCATTGCGACTCTCAATCGCCGCGAACCCGGTGACAATGAAAAGGCTTTGCAGATTCTGCAAAAGGTGGCGGCTGAAGATCCGTCTAATCTGCGAGCATTTTACTGCAAAGGAATTTTGGCGCTCGACGGCGGAGATCCGGAGCTGGCGCTGAAATCGTTTTTGCACGTCGCGGAGGCTGATCCGGCCGACGCATACGCGGTCTACTACACCGGCCAATGCATGTCGCAGCTTTCCGATATTGACGGCGCGCTTCAAAAGTTCTTGCAAGTCATCGAAATCGATCCGTATTTGCGGAGTGCCTATTATGGAGCCTTTCAGGGCTTGCTGCGCACTGGGAAGATGGAGGACGCCAATCGATATCGAGCCGACTTCGAACGGCTCGCCGATAATCCCCAAGCTCGGCTCGCCGAAATCAAGTACACGCGCATGGGGCCGAAGGCGACCGTCAGGCCGATCGCCAATACGGACACCGCAAATGTATTGCCTGAAGGGCCTATCTTCGCCGCTTCGCCGGTTACGGTTGCGAAATTGCCAAATGGTTTTGCGTGGGCTCCTAACGAGAGAACATCGATTACGTATTGCGACATCGACAATGACGGAGACGTCGATCTGTTCGTGGCCAATGCGTTTCAAGATGCTGCACGACCAAACGCGGTATTGATGCGCGACAACAGTTCATTTTCTGTTCGGCTCGATCATCCGCTTTCCAGAGTTCGCGAAGTTAACGCCGTTTTGTGGGGCGACTTCGACAACGATGGTTTCAACGATGTCTACTTTTGCCGCGAAGGAAAAAATCAACTTTGGCGCCAGACAGATGGCGGTAACTGGAACGATGTCACAGAATCGACCAAAACATCGGGCGGCGAAATTGCCACGCGCGACGGCGCGTTCGTCGATGCGGATCACGATGGTGATTTAGACATCTTCTTGGTGAACGACGGACCGAACGAACTGCTTAGCAATAACCTGGACGGCACGTTCCGGCAGCTTGGTGAAGAATTCAAAATCACGGGCGACACGGTCGATTCCAGATCGGTTTTGTTTGGAGATTTCGACAACGATCGAGATGCAGATGTCGTCGTGATCAACAAATCAGTGCCTCACCAAGTCTTGCTGAACGATCGGCTTTGGAGCTATCACGCGGCCGACGGATTTTCCGACTTCGTGTCGTCGCAAATCAAATGTGCTGTAGCTGCTGACGCGAACGCCGATGGCCAATTAGAAATTTACACATCATCGTCCGCTGGCGTGCAACGCTGGCAGCCAAATCTAGAAAAACAATGGACGGCGGTCACTTTGTCTAAAGATTTGATCAACGCGAATCGCATCGAAGCGGTTGACGCTCAGGGCGATGGAAAGATCGACTTGCTAATCTGTGATACGAATGGGCAGCACGTTCTCACGATCTCGGATGTTGCCAATCCAGATTCTGCACAAGTGCTCGAATCGACCGACATACTTCAAGGTGCCACATTAGCGCCCATTTCGGCAGATGGCCCTATCTTGATCGGATTCGACGGAAACGGCGAATTGGTCTCGTACCATGCCGACTCAGGTCGACACAAGTTTTTGTCGGTGGAGTTTTCAGGCAAGGAAAACCAGGGCGAGCAAATGCGGTCGAACCGTTCTGGTATTGGCGCCGATGTCGCCGTGCGGCGGTCGACTCAATGGACCGCGTTCAACACGTTTCGGTCGATCTCCGGACCAGGGCAGAGTCTCGGTCCTGTCCAAGTCGGATTAGGAACAGCAGCGAAGATCGATTTCGTGCAAATCACGTGGCCTGATGGCGTATTTCAAACGGAGATCGGCGCGGCTGCAACCTCTGATCTCTTGATCGAAGAAACTCAGCGGCAGGTCGCGAGCTGTCCAGTCATCTTTGCATGGAACGGCGAAAAGTTCGAATTCGTGACGGACGTTTTGGGTGTTGGAGGCATCGGGTTCAATCTTGGCATGGGAGAATATTCGTCACCGCGACCTTGGGAGAACATCGTTCTGACTCCGGAAACGCTGCGACCTCGCGACAACGCTTTTGAAATCCGCGTCGGCGAGCCGATGGAAGAGGCGTGCTATTTGGATGCCGCTCGACTTTACGCTTATGACTTGCCGGATGAATGGAGAATTGTCCTGGACGAGCGGCTTGGAATCGCAAATCCGCAGCCGACCGGGAAAGCGTTATTCTATCGGACGGTGCAGCTGCCCGTTTCTGCGACGAACGATCGCGGTGAAGACGTGCTATCCGCAATCTCGAAAAACGATCATGTGGCCGCACAACCTGGGAAACTCGACAAGCGGTTTCTCGGACGAACTGAGCCTCATTCTCTTACACTGAAGTTCGACCGTCCAATCGCTCAAGCTGAAGGCGATCCGATATTGTTGTTTGACGGATGGATCGAGTATCCCTATTCTCAGACGATGTTTGCCGCGTGGCAAGCGAATGCGACGTTCGACGCGCCAACATTGGAGGCTCGTGATCGCAACGGCAGATGGCACGTTGTAACGGAGCAGTTCGGTTACATGGCCGGGATGCCTCGCCGTTCCGCGTTTCCAATTTCGCTCGAGAAACTACCAGCTGACACGTGCGAATTGCGATTGACGTGCAACCTCGAACTTTATTGGGATCGAATCGCGATCGCCTACGCGGAGCCTTGCCCTGAAGTTCGAGTCAGGCATCTCCCGCTGGAATCGGCGGTGGTCGCGGAAGTCGGATTTGCGAAACGCACGACGCTGGCTCAGCATCGACCGTATTACGATTACTCGCACCGCTTGCCAATGTGGGACTGTCGCCACATGACGGGCTTCTACACATCGTTCGGAAACGCGTTAGATTTGGTGACGAACGTCGATGACGCAACGGCGATCATCGGGCCTGGCGAGGAAGTTCAGCTTCGTTTTTCGGCTAGCATCGAATCGGTTTCCGCCGGGGATCGGCGCCATTACGTTTTGGAATTGAACGGATGGGCCAAGGACAAAGATCTCTACACTCGCAATGGTGATACCGTCGGGCCATTGCCCGTTAGAGATGTAAACTCGGATTCATCGCACCGCGACGACATGCATCGGGCGTTCAATCGGCGATTTCGAAGCGGGACGTGAAGGCAAATGGGCTCCGAGCGAAGTCGGCGGACTACCAATGAGTGGCGTTTCTTGATAGAACTCGCCGATTCGTGCGGGAAGCATCCGTGAAGGCAAGTCAGAAACATCATTCAAATACCAAGCAATGACCAAGACGCAAAAACGCGGGCCACGCGTCTTTCCGCTCCACCTGACGCCGTTCGAAAGTTACATGTTGTTGGATGATCAGCCAGGCCATCCGATGACTTTCATCGTGCAATTGACGTTTGACGGCCAGTTCAACCGCGATGCATTTCTCAAAAGTGTTCCGCCTGCGATCGAACGTCATCCTCTGCTGAACGCGATCGTCCAACCGAAGAAGCAAAACCGAGATTGTTGGGTCAACGCGAAACAAGAAGTCCGGATCGACATCGCGGGAATCGACGCTCCGCTCGAATTTGCTAACGGCGAGTTTATCGATCTGCGCAAAGAAATCGGTTTGCGCATTTGGGTCCGCAATGACGCGGGCGGTGGAGCGATGACTTTTCAGTTCCACCATGCAGTCTGCGATGGGATAGGTTCATATCAGTTTATCGGAGACTTGCTCTGGTTCTATGCACAGCAAACTGATGCCACCGATCTTCCGGAACTTCCTGAAATTGATGTCACCGAGTTACGCAATCGTTTGCGTGCCAACTACAAGCAGGAACATTTTCAGCTGACGGAAGATGAGTTTCAGGGCGAATGGAAAAACTCGGCCAAAATGGTTTTCACTCAGGTCAATCGTCTGCGTCCGTCCGAGTTTGCACCGGATTCTGTGTCGGCGCCGTTCCCGGGAATCGAATCCGTCCACTTTGACAAAGCGTGGTATCGCAAGTTTCGCAAAGCAGCTCAAGCACTTTCTATGACGTCGAACGATTTACTCCTCGAAAAGATGTTTGTCGCTTTAGGAAAGTGGAATCGAACGAACGGAGGCACTGGCTTCGGACGTTTGTGCGTAATGGTTCCGCTGGACTTGCGCGAGTCGATGGGTGGAAAGATGCCGGCGGCAAATATCGTCACGTACGCATTCATCCGAGCAAAACAGAGGCTTGTCAAAAAGACTGATGAGTTCCGTCATTGGCTGCGAGAGGAAATGACGTTTGTGAAGCAGACTCGATTTACTTCGCGGTTCACGAATCTGATTGTCGGCACGGTCCGGCACCCGAAGCTCACGCGTTACGCGCTGAGAAGCCCAAAATGCCTGGCAACCGCAACGCTATCGAACACAGGCGATCCAACACGTAGATTTCATGTTGAATTCCCCAAAGTGAACGGCAACCTTCGTTGTGGGAACTTGGAAATCACGGACGTTGGAGGTGTTCCGCCGATGCGTCAATTCACTCGAGCGACCACATCAATATTTACCTACGGTCGCGGCCTTCGGATTTGCATGCGCTGCGATCCGCACCTGTTTCGGGCACAAGACACTGGTGCCGTTTTGGAAACTTACGCCAACGAATTGCGATCGGTTGTCGAAGAGTACGAAGCTGCTCAACATCAGCGCACCGTGGAAACTTGATTCCCGCGGAATCGGCCGGTACCTGCCCGATCGTCGTCTGCCAGAACATCGACATCAAGCGTCGCCCAGCTTAGGATAACGAAGACCGCTGCCAACGCCGTCGCGGAAATGTGCGCAAGACTGCGCCGAAACTCGGCGAAGCGTACTGACTGGGCATCGTGCAGGCGTTGTAATTCTCTGTAAGGTTTTGGCCGATGGCAATTTATGTGCAGTGCTCTGAATGCGGGCGACGGCTGAAGGCTGCCGACAAGCATGCGGGGCGATTTGCGAAGTGTCCAAACTGCCATTCGAGAATTCAGATAACGGCGGCTCCGTCGCAGGACGAAACGGCGGCCGCAGTTGTTGGACGCACGTCTCCGCAAAACAAATCGCCGGACTTGCCCATCAAATCTCGCAACCGCGCAGACGAAACGATAGACTTTTCGTCGAGCCCAACGCAAGACATCGTTCAGGCTGAAGCCATTTCTGATTCGCCACACGATGCGCCGACCTTGACTCCGTCGGCGTATGACGACAGGACTCCCGTCTACCACGAAACGAGCCCGCCGTTGGGTCAGGTGCAGGCTCCGTCCGCTCGGCGATTTGGCGACTATGAACTTATCCAAGAAATCGCGCGTGGTGGAATGGGCGTCGTCTACAAGGCGCGACAGCTGAGTCTCGATCGTCTCGTCGCTATCAAGATGATTTTGTCGGGTGATCTGGCTTCGGATGAAATGGTGCGACGATTTCGGACCGAGGCCGAGGCGGCGGCTCGATTGCAGCATTCTGGCATCGTTGCGATACATGACGTCGGGCAGTGGCAGGGACAACATTTCTTCTCCATGGACTTTGTCGATGGACGGAGTCTTTCCGATCTGATACGCGAAGGGAATATGTCGCCACGGATCGCCGCGACCTACACACGCCAGATTGCTGACGCAATTCAATATGCACACGAGCACGGTATACTGCACCGCGATCTGAAGCCGTCCAATGTATTGATTGATCGCAACAATCAATCGCGTGTGACCGATTTTGGTTTGGCCAAACGCGTCGAGGACCGATCTGATTTGACGCAAACTGGGCAGATCCTTGGTACGCCCAGCTACATGTCACCTGAACAAGCTTCTGGCGATCAAAGTCAAATTGGGCCGGCGACCGACATCTATTCGCTGGGCGCGATCTTGTACGAAACACTGACGGGCCAGCCGCCGTTTCGCGCTCCAAACCAGCTGGACACTCTGATGGCAGTGATTGAACAAGAGCCAGTGCCGCCACGTCGTGTCAATCGCCAGCTGCCTCGCGACCTAGAAACGATCGCGTTGAAATGTCTAGAGAAGGATCCTCAGCAGCGTTACGCGTCCGCCGGTGAGCTGTCAGATGATCTAGGGCGGTTTCTCGACGGTGAGCCTATTCATGCTCGTCAATCCAACCTGCTTGTAACGTTGCGGCGGTGGACTCGGACGCACCCTGTTGCTGGCGGTTGCTTGTTTACGAGTTTGGGCATCATCACAATCCTAGCTGGTCTGGCGATGATGCTGGGTGGTGCGTACGTTGGCATCTCCGGATTGTTTTCGCAAATCGGTGCCCTGACCAACGAGGGCCAGTTGCCAGCTGATTCGTTCACGTTCAAAGATGCTGAATTTCAGACGCCCGAAATTCTGCTGACGCCGAATGGTCACGCCAAGCTGCAAGTGTTGATGGCCATCCAGACAAACTCAATTGAGCTGGAGTACGTGGACAAGATCGATGAACTGCGCAACGAGTCTGACTTTGGTCGCACGGAAGAGGAGGACGAGAGGCAGCCGCGTGCGCGATATCGATTCCGCGTCAGCTACGAGATTCTCGATGACCGATCGAACACGATCGAACAAGGCACGCCGCTGGTTACTTGGGACAGCGTGGCGCTCAACCACCGGCGGTTAAAAATTGACACCGAAAGTGCGTCGTTTGATCGCACTGCGGAAATTATTACATTTGCTGTACCTGAATCTGGCAAGGTTCGGGTGAAGCTGGTTGTTCATCCTGACGAGACCTACGATTCACACGTGACGCAAACGGAACTTCAGATCTTCGATAACGTAGATACAGACTCCGCACGACGCACGCCTTGGGGCGCGACGCTTTTCTTCATAGGTCCGGTTGTCATGATGCTGGGCGTCGCGTTCTTTTTCTATGGACCGACGTTAGCGTTGCTGAAACGTCGGTCACGAGTCCGCTAAGTCCGCAGGTGCAGAGCAGGCGGTTTTGAGTTGTGCCGACCCTGCGGATTCCCGCTGTAATGCAATCGCAAAGCATCATCGCTTGACCGAACCTTTTCTCGCAGCTAAACTCCCTTGCTTAGAGATTTGTTTCTCTCAAAGAATCTTGATCATGAAAAACCTGCTACTCACTCTCGAACTATTGCTGGGCCTGAGCTAGGCCCCGAGGGTGATTTGTAGACTGATAAGTACAACCATAACCCCGGGGCCGAAAGGTTACCGGGGTTTTTTATTATCTTCACCGTCACTTTCTTCCCCAAATACGAACATGCCAAAATACGTTCCATTCCCACCGATTTCGTTGCCCGACCGAACGTGGCCCGACAAAACGATCACCAAAGCACCCATTTGGTGCTCGGTTGATCTGCGAGACGGCAATCAGGCGCTCA
>JAGQPC010000752.1 GCA_020426925.1 Planctomycetales bacterium
CACCGGTGCAAAAATACAGACTTCCGTCAGGACCAACTTCCAAATCGGTCACGTTCAGCGGCTGGCCCTGCAAAAATGTGCTAGTTTCGGCGGAATAGCCCGCACCGTTTTGCTGGCAGTGGCAAACTAAGATGCGCCCTCCAGTCCAGTCGCCGCTAAACATCGCGCCGTGATATTGTTTGGGAAATGCCGTGTGCTCGTAGAACACGATTCCTGTTGGCGAACCCCGGCCGGTATCTGCAATCGACGGAACTGCATCAACATAGTAGTCCGGCCACTTCGCCCATCCCGAACGCCAACCAAATTCAGCGCCGGCGGAAACGTGGAATAACTTGGTCGGCCGATACCATGTCGTGCCTTCATCCGATTCCATGTCGGAATCATGAGTAAACAGATGGCCGAAGGTGTTCACGGCTAGGTCGTACGGATTTCGGAGTCCGCCAGCGAACGACTCGGCTTCACCTGTTGTCGGATCGACGCGAACAACCATCCCGCCGGGTGCCTTGACGCCGTTCGCGTGACCGCCAGGATCTTCCATGCGCGGGACGATGTCACCTTCGTACCAGTTGGCGTATAGACCACGTTTTGCCGAATCTGGCTGCTCAGCGTGATTTCCTAGCAGAACGTATAAGAGTCCGTCATGTCCTAAGACCACAGCATGAGGTCCGTGCTCGCCTGTTGCACCTGAAAACTTGACAAGCGGCAACGCATTTTCGAAGTCGCCGTTGCGATCGGTGTCCGACAAGCGATAGAGCGCGCTGCCGACGGGACCTTCTCCTGTTACAAAAAGATCGCCGTTTACCGCTACGATACCCTGGACGTTCTTAACGACATCGCAGCAGTTCCGCACGCCATCGAAGGTGCCGTCGCCGTTGACATCGGACACGACTCGCAATGATCCTCCGCTTGATGAAATTATCATCTCGCCAAATTCGTTAAACGTCATCGCGATGATGGATCCGACGTTGTCATGAGAAGCGATGTGTTCAACATGAAAACCATCGGGAACTTCAAACGAAGGCTTTTCCAGTTTTGACCGATCGATGCCTTGAAAGACAAGTTTTGGCGAAGGCTTGTCTTTGTCAAGCTTCTTCGAAGCTTTCGGTGGCTCTTCGCGAGCCTTTTCGTCGTCGACTGCAGCTATGCGCGATTCATCCGGTTTCGAATCGTCTGACTGTTTGGCGACAATGCGACTCAGCGATCTCGCCGCTCGCCACTTCGAATCAGAATAGAACGGCTTTTGCCACAATGGCAGCGCCTTCGGTGATGCTCGCCATGAGCCATCAGTGACAAGCTTGGTCGACTGACCGATTTTTGGATGAATCTCAAGTAAAGCCCAAAGGCCGCCGTTGATTGTGCTGGACTTTTCGACTTTCACGGCGACTGTGTTTTCGCCTGCGATAAGGTAGTCGCTAATGTCCACCAGCGCGCCGTCTTTGTTGCCTTCGCCAACACGTTTGCCATTCACAAACAATTCAAATTGATCGTAAGCGGCAATGTGAATCGATGCACTTTTGACGTCTGTGACGTCAAACGTTTTACGAAAATGACACGAACCGGTCGGAACTTTAGAAACATCACCTTCACACCAAATCCATTCCGGGCGTGATGCAGCAAACTGCGCTACAGCTTGCGTCGCGATCAGCAAAAGCAACGCCGTGCAACAAATGACACGAATGCGTACAAGTCCGTTGAAGAACCGCGATTGATATGCGTGCATTCCGACAGGCTCCGTATACTTAGAAACTGTCGCGAAGACTACAAGCTCTCGCTGCGACACAGCAAGATTGCTTTTGTGTGCTAGCACTAGCAGTGCAAGAGTGGCGCGATTGTGACGCCGAGAAGTTTACCGGTTAAGTAAGGCAGGCAGTTTGCCGATAGACGCTCAATGCACGGATGCGAATTCTATAACCACTCATGCAAGCAAGCTAATGGCACGGATTTCATTACTTCGAAAACGCAAACAGATTCCATTTCTGTTTGATGACGGATATTACCGTGACCAATATGAAGACGTTCGCGGCGTTGGCAATGGATGGAAGCATTACTGCCAGCACGGCTTTCGAGAAAACCGCAACCCGCACCCACTTTTTCATACCGCATACTATCGTCGCCGCTACCTCGATTACGACCACGACGTAAATCCGGTACTCCACTACATCGAACGTACGATTCCGGACGCGAGTCCGCACCCGATGTTTGATGGAGAGCATTACGCGACGCTGATCGGCAAGCCACCTAGCACGACGCTGCTTGAGCACTATCTTTCGTCGCCACTGGATTCGATTAAGCCGGCGTCGGTGTTCTTTGATTCGCAAGCCTATCTTTCGGTCTATCCTGACGTTGCCGAGCACAACGCGAATCCGCTCCACCACTTCTTGCGGTACGGAGTCAAAGAACAAAGACTTTCGTTCCTGGACAGTAGTCAATTCCACAAGCTGTACGACTTCGAACCAATCGATTGGTTGCAGCTGGCGCCATATTTACGTCCGGCGGATTTTGTGTTCCGGATGATTCAATCGCACAAGCGTTCACTCGCCGACAAGAAAGGCACAGTCATTGTCGTGGCCAAGGATGCGTCGACGTCGTACGAATCTCGGCTGATGCGTCAAATCGCAGCGAGGATTCAAGAACGCGGGCTGCACCATGTCATCAATGTTGTGGGCGATGATTGCAAAAAACTGGAGCAGTTCGAAGCTGTCGCGCCGACCGTGTTGCTGAATGGAACATCGACGGAACATCAATATGTAACTGCTGCGCTGCAATACGCAATCCGCACATCACGTGAGTTTGGAACAGTCGGCATATTGATTGACGCGGCGATGGTGAATCTCGCAAGCGAACTTTCAGTTTGCGGAGCGCCAATTCAGATCGTGGCCACGGACTCGTCGTCCGACACTTCTGTCGAAGAAGTCACTCAGCGGGTGAGCGAACTCGTGATGCAATGCGACGAACGTCACCGGCTGTTATTCACGTGCGCCAACGCCGTTGAATCGTATGGAAAGCACGACGATTTGCACAGCGAGGACTGGTCGGTGTACTCGCCGGGACTTATCGACGATTCCGTGGTCGGTTCGGCAAGCCCAGAGCGAAGTGCGTGCATCCGCGAGAAATACTTGATCGACGATGACGCGATAGTTGTCGTTGGCTGTACCGCAGGTGATGCCGCAAATGATTCGCCGCGATTCCTCGAAATCGCCGAGTCGGTGGCAAATCGTTATCAAGCCGCTCGCGTTCACATTGCGTGGCTGGGAGAAGTATCTGCCGAGCAAGTCACCGACGCGATGGAACGACCATTGAGCGGTCGGATCACGTTCTTCGAGGCGAACGCACAGGATGCATTTGACGCGGCAAACGTCGTGATATGGATGTCCCGCCAGGTGGACGAAACACTCGACATCGCTATGGCACGCGGGGCTGCAGTTTTCCAGCCCGATGGTCAGGCAATCATTCGCACGTCACGTGAAGCATCGAATCTACAGTTTTGCTCGGTGTGCGACGAGGCAAACGATGCCGCTGCGGATCGAATAATCGAGTGGCTGCAAGATCCAGTTAGATGTTCCAAACTAGGCAGCGACAATCAGGCGTTTGTTCGAGAACACTTGTGTGTCGACGATTTTGTGGACAAGGTTTGCGAGGGATTTCGCCGCAATGAGTCGTCGGCCGGTGCAGCGCGAACACTTGCAAATCGCTCAAAGAAGAAACGGGTCTTTTGTCTTTCGCCGAGCTGGGAAGTTAGCGGCGTCAACACGTTTGCCGAATTGTTAGTGCGCGAGCTGAACGAACGAGATTACGACGCTTCGATCTTGTTCACGTACAATCATCCGCTGAATTTGCCTGAAGAGCGTCTGCCATCGGTCCCTTACCAGTTTTTGCATTCGACACGCCCGCCGAATGCTCGCAAGAATGAGCGTCTGGTTGAGTTCTTACGAACGATGGCACCTGCGGTTGTAATTCCAAATTACGACTATCGCTCGTCGAGCATCGCGTCAACGCTTCCAGACAATGTGCAGACGCTTGGAATCTTACACAGCGACGATTCGGACCATTACACGCACGGCTATCGAATGGGGAACGATTGGGAGCAGATAGTCTCTGTTTCCAGCACGATCGAAAACAAACTACTAAAACTAAATCCCGGGTTCGCGCACAAGTCGAGAACGATCAACTACGGAGTCGACGCGCCGGATGGCCTCGTGAATTCTGCCAACCAAGACGACCAGATCGAGGAACTGCGTATTGTGTACTCTGGCCGTATGGTGCAACAACAAAAACGGATCTTGGATTTCGCGGAGCTTTTCGAGGCGTTGGAACAAAAACAGGTTCCGTTCCAGGTGACCATGATCGGCGACGGACAGGAAGCCGATGAGCTTCGCAAACGGGCCGCCCGATTCGTGGACAGTGGGCAAGTGCGAATGCTGGGCCGGCTGCAACCAGATGAAATCTACGCGGAGCTTGTGCAGCATCATGCCATCTGTTTGATGTCCGACTACGAAGGGTTGCCGCTGTCGTTGTTGGAGGGCCTGGCTTGCGGATGCATTCCGGTGATGACGCAGATTGTAAGCGGCGTTTCGGAGATTCTTACGCATGATGATAATGCACTGATGAGTCCCCTGCGATCACCGGTTTTGATGGCCGAGAACTTCCGTCGCTTGTTCGTCGACAATGCACTTCGCAAACGACTTGCCTCGACTGCTCGCCCGACCTTGGTAAGAAATCACCTTACGGCGACGCAAATGGTCGATCGCTACGAAGCCGTGTTGGAGGAAATGTTTGCGTCGATCGAAAGTGGCTCGGCGAGTAAACCTTATTCGAACTATTGGCGCTGCCAGTGGGTCGATAAGCTGCTGGATGCCGCGTAACTTTGTGTGGCTTCACGCTAAGGCGTGATGCTATGAACCGTTCAGTTTTTGGGCCAGTTTTGCTGCCCAGCTAGACGTTGTGTCGCTGGATTGGACGGGTAAGAGTTCTTCGAAAAGATCTGAATCGTCTTCATCTGAGTTGTCGGCGATTGTGCTTTCAGCGGCCAGTAGTGAGATCTGTTCAGGCGTCAGATGACCGTGTCGGACTGCTTCTAGTGTCTCCGAGATGAGGAGCGTATCCAGCGATTCGCTTCTTGATGCGGCACGCCCTGTCGTCGTTTCTGCAACGCTGGCCACATCAGGATAGACGAGAAAGTCGACAGAGCTTGTCACTACTGTGCCGTTCGGATTCTCGATACCTACAATAATTCTATCTGTGCCCAAATAGTCTCGCTGAGGACTGTAGTGCAATCGACCGTCCGGAGTGATGGTCGCTACGCCATGATCCGGACCATCGACAACTGCCACCGACTGTGCGTTAGCGAAGACGCTTTCGACCGCAACATTGACGCCGCCACCTTGCTTGATACCAAACGAGTGCGTCAGCTGCTGAATCTCGCTTGCTTGGTCACCATCGCCGACTGTGAATGTAATCGTCGCCAGATCGGAAACGCCGTTCGCGGTCATGAGTCGATACGAAACTCGGTCCGTTCCCACGAAATCTCTAGCAGGACTATAGTGCAATCGACCATCTGGCGTAATCGTCGCTACGCCATGTGAGGCAGTGCCAACCAATTCGATAGTCAGTCCATCGCTTGCGTCTCCAGTGTCATTACTTAACAATTCAGTGACGGAAACATTGACTCCTCCACCCGATGGGACGTTGAACGAATCATCTACGGCAACAGGTTCGACCGTTCGCGGAGTGACGACTAGCTCAACGGTCGCTATTTCAGAGGAACCGTGTTCGTTTACAATGCGGTATTGAATCGAATCGGTGCCGTGAAATCCGGCGTCTGGACTGTAGTGCAACCGGTAGTCGGACGTGACAGTAACAGTGCCGTGTTGTGCCGAAGTAATCAGCTCGAACTCGACATCGGTTAGACTTGTCCCGAAGAGTTTGTCGTTCCTCGTCAATTCAGCTAACGGAACATTCAGGCCGCCGCCTTGTTGAATTTCGAACGAGTCGTCTGAGACGATCGGAATTTCAATGTCGCCGACATGAATTGCGATTCTAGCGACATTAGAATCCGAGCCTTCGCTCACTAGCTGATAGTCGATGTAGTCGGTGCCGCTGAATCCAGCGAGCGGCGTATACGTGAAGCTGCTTCCGTCAGTTGCCCAGACAATCTTGCCGTGTTTTGGTTTCGTCGTGAGCTGAACGTCCGGCTGAATGTGGCCTGGCACAGTGTCGTTACCAAGAAGTGACGACACGGGAATGCTCACAGCCGTTCCGGTCAAAGTGATGATTGTATCTGCGTTCGCGATGCTTTTCGTGCTTTGAACATCGATCGATATTGTGGCCGCTTCCGAATACCCCTCGCCATCGAACAACCGATAGATGATCTGATCGCTGCCGCTGAACCCGTCATTCGCGCGGTAGGTCAAAACTCCGTTGGTCGACGCGTCCAAAACTCCGTTGTTTGGGCCGGTCAAGATTTGTACTTGTAAGGAGCTGCTGTCTATGTCGCGGTCATTCGCCAGCAGTTGATGCTCGGTGATGATGAGCGTCTCTGTGTCTTCCATGGAGAAAGCGTCGGACGCCGCCAATGGGTTGTCGTTGACCGAACTGACATTGACGAACACAGTTGCAGTTGGTGACTGGTAATCGCCGTCGAAGAGCCGGTACGTGAACGATTCGGTGCCGTGGAAGTTTGGATTCGGCTGATAGATGAATTCGCCATTACTGTTTTGAGTTAGCGATCCAAATCGAGGTGAAGTTGCAAGTTTTATGTCAGCGTTCGTTACGCCCGTATCGTTGGCGAGCAGTTGAGAACGCGTAATCGTAATTGGCCGGTCTTCATCGGTATACAAAACGTCGTTCCGTGGAGTCGGATCTGACTGCTGAGCTTGTTGCAGCTCATCAAAATCAACTTTCAAAGTCGCGGCCGAATCATCCAGTGAATCCATGAAATCGGTTAGCGCCGTCCACCATCCTTTGTTTTGGCTTTGTCCGTTCAGATCAAACAAGACGACGCTCTCGCCCAATTCCTTGATCGTTTCCAGCTGCTGACGGAAAAAGTCCCCACTGAGATAATTCTGTCCAAGCCCCTGGATCGATGGTGATAGCCAGGGCACAACATCCTTGTCACCAAACTTCCGCGCTTCGCTTATGTTTTCACGAGCATACGTTTGCCAGTCCAGAACGTTTCTGTCGAGCTTCATTCGATCCCAAACATCGAACGATTCACCGTAGACCTCTCCTGAATAGGTCGAATTAAAATCGATCGCGGGACCGTCTTGAGTGAGCGAGACTTGGAAGGTATTTCCATCGCGGTTAACGATGTAATAGTCTTTCAGTTGCTCGAGTTCATTGTTTAGCCAGCCACCCTTGGTGACTCGCAGTCGAACCATATCTGCTTCGAGATAGCTCGCGTCTTCAGCAGTCAGCGTGTTGGCGGCAACGTCCAGTTCGATGTGGTAGTGACGCGAACTCGATCGGACATTGTCAAAAAAGAATGTGTATAGCGATGGATAAATTGTATCGACCATGTCGGCAACTGTTTGTCCGCCGAACTCCGCACTTACGGTTTGCTCTCGATACTGAGCATTTCGTTCCAGCCACCGGTCA
>JAGQPC010000753.1 GCA_020426925.1 Planctomycetales bacterium
CGGTGAAGGCACCTTTGACGTGGCCAAACAATTCAGACTCTAGCAGGTCCTTCGATATTGCAGCGCAATTGATCGAGACAAACGGCTTGTGCCGACGGTGGCTTGCTCGGTGGATCGCATTGGCGAAGAGCTCCTTGCCAGTCCCAGATTCACCCAGAATGAGAACCGTCACGTCAAACAGAGCCGCTCGCTTGGCCCGCCCCTTTGCTAGCCGTATCGATGCGCTTTCCCCAATGATTCCGTCAAAGCCACCGCCGTCCTCTATTCCGTCTTCGACAAGGTGTTTCCAGAATCGATCCGGATCGCTCATTAACTGCGGCAATACCTCGACCGTGATGTCGAACGGGATCTCAGCTCGACTTACCTGGCCCCGGTACGTCTGGAACATCGATGCAGGAAACTTGCTCTTGGCGAGCAGAATCCAGACAGCAGCCATAGCGGGGGTGCCGGGGCTTAGGTGAAAGCAGCGTTCGTCGTCCTTCCCCAGCTTGGCATCCTCAATGACTGGCTGGACGATTCGAAGGATTTCCCCATGGTCGGTTGGGTTTGCCAGTTCGACGTCATGCATCTTCACATTTTCCCCGAGCTTGCCGAGCCACTTGCGATACGCGGCACCGAGCTTTGCGGGGTAAGAGGAGATCAAGTGAACTCGATGGAATGGCTCGTTTTCTAGGAGTCCGTGGACCGGCCCCGATCCTTCATGCGATGCCTTTTCGCCGACGATTCGAAGAATTTCGTCGCGAAGCGGCGACCGAACGCCCTCCGCCATCGCTCGGAGGTCCGTGTGGCCAATCCAGCTAATCAGAATCTGACGAGACAAGGCACAACCCTAGTTGTTTCACGGTAAAAATATTTGTTTAATGGTAGCGAGCCGACGGGGCTTTGCAATTCGGTCAGAAATTTTTTCTTGAGAGTTTGCCCAGCTTTTGTCAGTGTTTTTCAGGTCGCGACATCTACGGAACCTGTGCTTTTGGCCGTTTGGTACGGCGGTAGCTTTAGAAGGAAGACACCAAAAACCTTGTAGCCCCTAGTCAGAGAGAAAGCCAGATGCCAAGCACAATCGCCTGTCCTACCTGCCATAGCCAAATCGCGATCGACGAAGTCCTCACCACGCAATTGACGGCCCAATTGAAGGCCGACATGGAACGGGAAATCGCATCCAAGAACGCGGAGCTCGAGAAAGCTCGCAAGCAGCTTTCAGACGATCGTTTGGAGGTGGCAAAAACCCGCGAAGAGCTGTCGGCCCGTGTGCAGGCCGAGGTCGAGAAGCAACGTGCAGCCATTCTCACTGAGGCGAAGCAAGCGGCGGAACAAAAGCTGACGCTGGAAATTCACGACCAAAAGTCGCAGCTCGAAGAATTGGCCAATAAGCTCAAGGAAGCCCAGACCAACGAAATCGAATTGCGCAGGCGTGAACGGAAGCTGGAGTCCGAGAAGCAGGAGTTGCAGCTGGCGGTTGAGCGTGAAGTTGACGCCCAAAGGGCGAACATTCGGGAGCAAGCCTACAAGCAATTCGCCGAAGAGCACCGCATGAAAGATGCGGAGCAGCAAAAAGTCGTCTCGGACCTCAAACGCCAGATCGATGAGCTCAAGCGGAAAGCTGAGCAAGGCTCGCAGCAAACGCAGGGCGAAGTTCAAGAGATCGCTCTTGAAGAATTGTTGGAGGCAACGTTCCGAAGTGACTCCATTGAGGCGATTGCCAAGGGCGTTAATGGAGGCGATACGCTGCACCGAGTGATTTGCGGTAGCGGAACCGTATGTGGCAGCATCCTTTGGGAATCCAAACGCACCAAACATTTCAGTAAGGATTGGTTGCCGAAGTTGCGAAACGACCAGCGCGAAGCTCGTGCGAGCTGCTCTGTGATCGTGACCCAGACGATGCCCGAGGGAATCGAGCATTTTGGCTTGCTGGACGGCGTGTGGGTTTGCAACTGGGCCTGCGTGCGTGGTTTGGCAACAGCCCTTCGTCTCGGGATCATCGAGGCTCATAAGAACCGGCTGGCAAGCGAAGGTCGAGCCGAAAAGATGGAGCTGGTTTACAACTACCTTTCAGGCCGCGAATTCCAACGCTGCGTCGAAGGGATCGTTGACGCATTCGTCGGCATGCAGACCGAGTTGGAAAAGGAAAAGCGTTCCATGCAAGCGATCTGGAAACGCCGCGAAAAGCAAATCGACCAGGCCATCGGTTGCACCGCGGGTCTGTACGGCGATCTGCAAGGGATTTTCGGACACACGCTTCCTAAAGTTGAGAACCTGTGCCTTCCTGAACCGAGTTTCGATAAACCGGCAGCTATCGAAGCACCGGCGGTTAGCGATACGGTTGTGAACGCGTGAGGTCAAACAAGAAGTACCCGAAGACTGTTATCAGCGGCTTAAGCAACAACGAGCAATAAACTAATGGCAAGCCTTGAAGAGATCACCAAAGACGCCGTCGTGAGAGGGATTCTCCCGAACGCTACGGTTACCATCATCGATGCCAAATGGCATGGTAGCGATGTGTTGGAAGTGACGTACAAGGCGGCTGACGGTTCGCTCGGCGACGAACTGCTGTATCGCGATAGCGAATCGACCATTGAACTGGTTGAGGGAAGTCGTCCGTGGAGTTTTACCGGCGATGGCGAAATGCTGAGACTGGTCTCAGAGGCTTTGCGGATACAGCTCGCGTATCTGTTTGATCCAGTGTTGGCCGTGCACACGTCGCTAGTCGAACCCTACCCGCACCAGATCACGGCTGTCTATGAGGAAATGTTGACTCGCCAGCCGCTCCGTTTTCTCCTCGCAGACGACCCTGGTGCGGGCAAGACGATCATGGCGGGATTGTTGATCAAGGAATTGATCATTCGTGGTGATCTGAAGCGATGCATGATTGTGGCTCCCGGTAGTTTGGTCGAGCAATGGCAGGACGAGATGTCCGAAAAGTTCCAAGTTCCATTCGAAGTGATGACCAACGACAACTTCGAAGCAGCGCGAACAGGCAATTGGTTTAACGAACACGATTTAGTTGTTTGCCGACTCGATAAGCTCAGTCGCAACGAAAGTGTTCAAGAGAAACTAAAGGCAGCAGAAGACTTTGACCTGATCATCGTCGACGAAGCGCACAAGATGTCGGCGTCGATGTTTGGTGGGGAAATCAAAGAAACGAAACGCTATAAGCTCGGACAAATGCTCTCCGAGAACACACGCCACTTTCTGCTGATGTCGGCCACGCCTCACAATGGCAAAGAAGAAGACTTTCAATTGTTCATGGCGCTCTTGGACGGCGACCGATTCGAGAATCGATCGCGTCAAGGGGTTCATGCGGTTGACGCCTCCGACATGATGCGTCGCATGGTCAAGGAACAGCTCTACAAGTTCGATGAAACCAAGCTATTTCCCGAGCGTATTGCCCACACGTTGCGGTACAAGCTAAGCGACGCGGAGGCCAAGCTCTATTCGCAAGTAAGCGACTACGTTCGCAACGAGTTCAATCGAGTGAACGCCCTCGAAAACGATGGCCGGAAAGGTACAGTTGGCTTCGCCCTGACCATCCTCCAGCGACGCCTTGCTTCTTCGCCTGAAGCAATCTTTGAGTCGTTGCGCCGTCGGCGAGAACGTTTACAAAGCCGCGTTCGGGAAGAAGAACTGCTCGCCCGTGGTGCAGCCGCTAGGCTGGACCAGCGGTGGGACCTTCCATCGCTCCGAAACGACGACGACATCGAAGACTTCGAGGATTCGCCAAGCGACGAGTACGAGGCTGAGGAACAGCGAATCGTCGATGGCGCTACGGCCGCGCAGACGATCAATGAGCTCAAACTTGAAATTGAAAGCCTGGCCCAGCTAGAAGGGTTCGCCAAACAAGTCCGCGATAGTGGCGAAGATTGCAAATGGGAGCAACTGTCATCGCTTCTCAGTGACGACGAGCACATGAAGGACGAAACCGGCGCTCGTCGCAAGGTCGTCATTTTCACGGAGCATCGGGACACGCTGAACTACCTGACTCGTCGCATCCGACGTTTGCTTGGCAGCGAAGAATCCGTGGTCGTCATCAGCGGTGGAATGCTCCGCGAAGAGCGTCGCAAGGCACAAGAACTCTTCACCCACGACGAAGACACGAAAGTGCTAATTGCAACGGACGCGGCGGGTGAAGGCATCAATCTCCAGTGCGCCCATTTGATGGTCAACTATGACTTGCCTTGGAACCCGAATCGTCTCGAACAAAGATTCGGGCGCATTCACCGCATCGGGCAAACGGAGGTCTGTCACCTCTGGAACCTGGTCGCTGGCGAGACACGCGAAGGCGCTGTATTTGAGCGATTGCTCGAGAAGCTGGAAATCGAACGCGAGGCACTCGGCGGAGCGGTCTTCGACGTGCTTGGGCAGGCGATCGACGGTAAGCAACTCCGGGAGATGCTGCGCGAAGCCATGCTCTACAACAGTCTCCCGGAGGTTAAAGCGAAGCTGTTCGTAAAAGTCGACGGAGCTGTCGCGCATGATCGGCTGCGGCACCTCATCGAGAATCAATCGCTCGCCGGCGAGGTCATGGATACGAGCCGAGTTCGACGGATTCGCGACGAAATGGAGCGGGCGAATGCGAGACGCTTGCAGCCTCACTATATCTCCTCATTCTTCCAGTCCGCACTGACCTTGCTGGGCGGACAAATGCGAGAGCGTGAGACCGATCGATTCGAGATAACACGTGTACCGTCCGTCGTTCGTGCCCGTGATCGCATCATCGGCACCCGCGAGACAGTGCTGAAACGTTATCAAAGGGCAACCTTTAAGAAAGAGCTGATCAACGTTCAAGGAAACCCCAAAGCCGCATTTATCTGTCCAGGGCATCCACTGCTCGATTCGGTGATCGACATCATCCTGGAACGTTACCGCGACGTGCTCAAGCAGGGTGCCATACTCGTCGATGAAACCGCGCCCGATGAGAACGTGCGGGCGATCTTCTGCCTGGAAAACTCGATCCAAGACGGTCGTCCAGTGAAGGGCACGTCGCGTCGACGTGTCGTCAGCCGGCAACTTCAATTTGTCTCGATTGACAAACAGCAAAATGTTCAGACCGCCGGTTCCGCACCGTACCTCGATCTTCGCGGCGCTACCGAAGAAGAAATCAATCTGATCGAGCCGTTGCTTCAGGAGTCATGGTTGAACGCGAGTCTGGAGAAGCGAGCCACCAGCTACGCCATCTCGGAAATCGTGCCACGTCATCTTCAAGAAGTGAAGCACCGTCGCGAGTTACTCGTCGACAAGACCAAAGACGCCGTCAAGCAGCGACTGACCC
>JAGQPC010000754.1 GCA_020426925.1 Planctomycetales bacterium
ATCAGTCGAGTCACGAGTCCCGGTCAAGCAGGCATATTCAAATCGGTAGTCGTCAATGTTAAGCGGAAAGATCGCCTCAGTTACACCGGAAAAGGGGTTCGGGTTCATCAAGCCTGAGTCAGGCGGGCCGGACGTCTTCTTCCACAAATCCGCCGTGAAAGGGTGGATTGAGAACGTCCAAGTTGGGCAAAGTTGCAACTTTGAATTGGATGACAAAGCGGATCGCCCCCGCGCTCGGGCTGTTGAAGTAGACGGCACATCCGCCGGCCGCGGCAAACCAGATCGGAAACCACCACGCGGTGCCGACCGCAGAGGCCGCGCGAGCAATGGTCCAAGACCAGCAGGAGGATTCAGCGGTAAACCTGGGGCACAAAAAAAGAACACTGGAAAGCGCTTTGGTTCAAAAACGGGAAAACCGTCCGGTCGGCCTGGTGGTGCGGATCATCGCGATTCAGAGCGGAGACCCAGCATTCGCACATCGGGTGCGCGGCCTCAGCAAGACCGGCCCAATCGAGACAACCCACGACGGACCGATCTGCCCGATTTCGAGTTCGGCTACGTGACACGCATCCGGAAACGAGACAAACAGGGGTTTATCTCATCTGATAAACATGGTGTAGAACTCGTGTTTGATTCAGTGGACGTTAATGGGCCCGTGCCATTCGACCGCCTAAAAATCGGCGACTATGTCAGCTTTATTCGTTGCACAAAGCCCCTGCCCGAAAACGATCGGACGGCTCATCCGGTGGCGCTGAAAGTCCGGTACTCGGAGCGAAAAGTCTTTCAGCCACGACTGCACATGGCTCGTCACCCGAATGCTCGAGCCAAAAAGCCGACGTGGCGGTCGTAGGTCCATGCGGCCAGATTCTCGACCACGCCGTTGTTCAGATTGGCGGGCCACGCAGAATTAAGCGGCGAGTGCTCGACGGCGCGCCCTCCGCGCGTGACTACCTCCCGCACATCAATGCATTCCAGGAACCGCGTTCCGCTCACAACGTCTATGTGGTCCTTGACGGTCAAGGGCGACCTTGATAGGCTCCCGGATTCATTTCGGCTCGCCATCGATCGTCTTTGTGCCGAAACAATTCTGAAGGTTCTGAGTTCGACACCGCCTCTTTCGAGCTCGATAGTTGCAAGTATTGGAAAAGGGTTATTAAGAAAATGGCAAAACGCAAAGCCGCCGGATCGTCAAGCAAGATGGTCTACTACTTCGGAAAGACGAAAACGGAAGGAAAGGGCAAAGAACGAGCAATCCTGGGCGGAAAAGGCCTCAACCTCGCCGAAATGACGTCGATCGGCCTGCCAGTGCCACCAGGATTTACGATCACAACAGAAGTTTGCGATGCCTATTACAAAGCAGGCGAGAAACTCCCCGCTGGTTTGATGGAAGAAGTCGACAAGGCCGTCAAAACGCTTGAAAAGGAACTCGGTAAAAAGTTTGGTGACGATTCTAACCCGCTGCTAGTGAGCGTTCGGTCTGGTGCCGCCGTCAGTATGCCAGGAATGATGAACACGATCCTGAACTTGGGATTGAATGACGTCGCGACTGAAGGGCTTGCCAAGGCGACCGACAATCCTCGCTTCGCGTACGACGCCTATCGCCGTTTGATCAACATGTTTGGCGATGTCGTGATGGGAATCGATCACCATACGTTCGAACAGGCGTTCGACAAAGTCAAGAAGAAGTACAAGGTGACCGAGGACACCGACGTTCCAGCCGAAGGCCTCAAGCAGCTATGTGACGACTACAAAGCTGTCTACAAAAAAGCAACGGGCCAGGCGTTCCCTCAAGAACCGCTGAAGCAACTTGAGCTATCCATCAAGGCCGTCTTCGGTTCGTGGAACACAACCCGTGCCGTTCGTTACCGCGAAATCGAAGGAATCCGTGGTCTGCTTGGTACCGCCGTGAACGTCCAGTCCATGGTCTACGGCAACATGGGTGACGACTCGGGCACTGGAGTTGCCTTTACTCGAAACCCAAACACCGGCGAAAACAAATTCTTCGGTGAATTCCTTGTGAACGCTCAGGGTGAAGACGTGGTCGCTGGTATCAGGACTCCTCAGCCGGTCGCAGAAATGCCCAAATGGAACAAAGCGGTTCACAAAGAATTGCTCGGCATCAAGAAAATCCTGGAAGACCACTACAAGGAAATGCAGGACATCGAGTTCACGATCGAACGCGGAACTCTGTACATGCTGCAGACTCGTACCGGAAAGCGAACCGGTGTTGCGGCGGTCAAAATCGCTTGCGACATGGTGAAGGAAAAGCTGATCGATCAAAAGACGGCCGTTCTTCGCGTTCCGGCAAACGACCTCACGCAATTGCTGCTTCCGAGCTTCAAGACGACCGCACGCAACGCGGCAGACGTCATCGCAAGAGGACTTCCTGCGTCACCAGGCGCGTCGGTGGGAACACTCGCATTCAGCGCAGAAGAAGCTCGCGAACGAGCTGACGCCGGCGAAAGCGTGATCTTGGTTCGAAAAGAGACCAGCCCAGAAGACGTCGACGGCATGAACGCCGCTGCTGGAATTCTGACTAGCACGGGCGGTATGACCAGCCACGCGGCCGTTGTCGCTCGCGGTTGGGGTAAATGCTGCGTCGCCGGTGCTGGAGACATTCAGATCGATGAAAAAGCCAAAAAGATCAAAGTCGGAAACCGAACCTTTGGTGCGAAAGACGTGATCAGTTTGGATGGAACGACCGGCGAAGTGATGGCCGGTGAAGTTGAGACGCAGTCACCGAAACTTGGTGGCGATTTTGCAAAGTTAATGCAATGGGCCGATCAATATCGAGAATTGGCAATCCGAACGAACGCAGACTCGCCGGCCGACTCGAAGCGAGCTCGAGATTTTGGTGCCGAAGGAATTGGCCTCTGTCGCACGGAACACATGTTCTTTGAATCCGACCGAATCATTCACATGCGTGCGATGATCCTGGCGGAGAACAAAGAAGATCGTGAAAAGGCTCTGGCTAAACTGCTGCCGTTCCAGCGCAAGGACTTTGAGGGAATCTTCAAAGCGATGAACGGCCTCCCAGTCACGATTCGTTTGCTCGATCCACCGCTGCATGAATTCTTGCCCCACGACGCAGCTGCTCAAAAGGACATGGCGACCGAGCTTGGCGTGAAGCCGGCAGAAATCAAAAAACGAGCCGAAGCATTGCACGAAGCAAACCCAATGCTCGGACATCGTGGGTGTCGGCTGAGTGTGACGTATCCTGAAATCCTCAAGATGCAGGTTCGTGCTATCGTCGAAGCAGCAATTACGTCGGCCAAGAAGAAAGTCGTTGCCAAACCGGAAATCATGATTCCGCTAGTTGGTACGGCGGCCGAACTTTCAACGCTTCGTAAACAAGTCGAAGAGACGATCGAAGAAACGAAGGCGGCTAAAAAGTACACCGGCAACTTGGATATCCTGATCGGCACAATGATCGAGATTCCTCGCGCTGCACTCACTGCCGACGAAGTTGCCGAACACGCCGATTTCTTCAGCTTTGGCACAAACGACTTGACGCAAATGACGTTCGGTTACAGCCGAGACGACATCAATACGTTCCTTCCAGACTACTTGCAGAACGACATTTTGCACGAGGATCCCTTCCAATCGCTGGATCAAACTGGTGTGGGACAATTGGTCGAAATGGGCGTGCAAAAAGGTCGCAGCACGAAGAACAAGTTGAAAGTCGGTATTTGCGGCGAGCACGGCGGCGACCCATCGTCGATCGCATTCTGCCACAAGGTCGGACTCGACTACGTAAGCTGCTCGCCATTCCGAGTACCGATTGCTCGACTCACTGCGGCTCAAGCGGCATTAAAGAGCAAGTAAGAATCGCAGTTGAAATGTGGTCCTGCGACTCCGCTCGCAGGGCTGCCCCGCGAGCGGAGTCGCGGGACTACGAGAAATTTCCAACTGCAATTCTCGCACGTCGTTAACCAAAACGCGTTCCCCAACGGGAACGCGTTTTTTGTTTCGCGACATTTCACTTCGCACGCTGAACCGTGGCGACATAACTTGAATGTGTCGGTCCTACGTCGCCAACCTTACAATAATCCGGGCCCTCACGGACCCGGCAAGGTTTGCATCGCCACTTCGTGGCTGCAAGGCTGCGACGCTTCACATCGAAAGTTGCATGTGAATTTCAATTTCTTCGCGTCTTTCAGACGTTAGGCATCGCGTCACCAGATCACCGACCGCTGTCTCTTTCAGGCTCGCGTTCACCGGGATCGTCTTGCTGTTCAGCTTTTTCTTGCAGCTGCTTGAACTCTGCTTCCAGTTTTTGTGCGCGGGCCTGGAGATCGGCCATTGCCTTCTTCGCCAACTCAACGTGCCTTTGGTGTTGCACAGTGTTCTCGTCAGTCCCGAGCAATGCGGAGAGAATCTCTGACTGGCGACGCATTCTTTCATAAGCGTCGTACAGCGACGCCTTTGTCACTTGGATTTGGTTGAGAATATCACCCTGCAGCTTTCCGGCTATCGCGAGAGACTCATCAATTCTACGCGTTTCCAGCAATTCCTTTTGTGCTCGAATCGTATCCAACGCAGCTTCAGTATTGGAACGTTGATCTGAAGTAATGGCTGGATTGTCTAGCCTCTTGATCAGTTCACTTTCTTGTTGGCCAAGCATTGCGAGCTCTGCACCAATGTAGCGAACGTTCTGGTGGTGTTGCTGGAGCGTGGATAAGTCGTCAACAGACTTCGACCGACTTAGTTCTTCCTGAGCGGCCTCAAGTTGGTTCATTAGTTTCTTGTTGATGGCTTCAACTTCGTGTAACTTTTTCTGCGAAGCTTCCGCCGCCTGTGGTTGACTGGTACTGGGGCTCAGTGTGGCGCTAGTTTGGACTGGCGCTCTGACTACGACCATCGACCTGATGTCGACGCCGTCCTGAACGGCTTTGATGAGCGCTTTGATTCTGTCGACTTCTAGTTCCGCGACACGTCGTTGGCCTTGCACTTCAACAAGATGATCGGTCGTTGTAGATCCCGCCTCGACTCTGGTTGAAGCGATTTCCTCAAGCTGCGTTTGCTTCTCCAAAACAGACATGGCCTGTGCAAGTTCAATTTCCAGTGTACGAAGCTGGTGCTCGCGAACGCGTTCGGATTGATGCGAACTAGGCGATTGAGTACCTGCAGCGTTAGGTTGTTGCGTCATGATTTGTGCGCGTTCAAGTTCCAACTTTGCACGGTCAAGGTCAAATCGTGCTTGATGCATTCGAAGACCTGGAACGTGTGACCCAGCGCGTTTTAGAGTCTCGTATTCAGCCTCTGCCTTTTTGACATTCAGCTCAGCAATCGCGATTGTGTTGCGGCTCAACTCATCATTTGCGATTTGCTGTTTCGGCTGGAAAGTTGAAGCGGCTTCAGCAGTAGCGACGGGCTGTTCTGCCATGGCGAGTGCACGTTCGAGTTGCAATTTTGCACGTTGTAGCTCAAATCGAGCGTCATTAAGTTCAGACGATGAGATTACATTTGCCGGCATGCCCTGCAGTCTCTCGTACTTTTCCTCGGCCTGGCGCAAGTTCACTTCTGCCATCGCAATGTCGTTCTGGCGCAGCTTGTTAACCGTTACCTGTTTGTCCTCAGCTGCTGCATCTGCTGTTGCTGGCACATTCGATCTCGCTCCAATCGGCGTCGCTAGTTCAGAAACCAATTCTCCTTCGAGGACTTGCCGTTCGACGATCTGGTCCTTTCGCTTTGCACGCTCTTCGATTCGTTCTTTCAGCATCTGGAGCTTCGCCATCTGCTGATCGATGCGTTGCAATTGAGCTTGCTGCCGCTGGTCAAACAGTTTCGAAAAGTGTTCGCGGCGACGAGCAGTTTCGTCTTCATCCGCAGGCGGAGATTCGACGACAGCCAATTGAAGCTTCTCTACGCTGCTTTTCAATGCATCAACTAGTTCTGCCACCTTTTGATGTGGCACGTCCTTCTCAACTGAAAACAGGATTGTGCTTACATCGACTGCTTCGACTAATTCTTGAATGCCTTTTGGGTCATTTACGTTGTACTCAGTGTCGTCACCTTCAATGATTGCCGTGCCGTCTGCGGACAAGTGGACAATAGCCTCGTCGTCGGCCCGAGAGCTGACAACCAACGCGCTAACGATCG
>JAGQPC010000755.1 GCA_020426925.1 Planctomycetales bacterium
AGAGCCGTACGTGGCGACACAACTTACATGCACTCAGCAATTACCGCTCGATTCGATACAATATCGCAACAGCGGTTCGTTCTTTTGGATCATCTGATCGGGCGACAATCTAAACAAACTGCGTTAGTACAATCATGAAGAGCGTATTGATTTTATGTACTGGAAACTCCTGCCGATCTCAAATGGCAGAGGGGCTGTGGAACCATCTTGGCGGGGGCGAATGGATCGCTCAATCTGCTGGGTCAAATCCAGCGGGGTATGTGCATGATTTGGCAAAAGTGGCCATGTCTAGGGTTGGGTTAAGCATCGACAATGCTCGCAGCAAGAGCCTCACTGAGTTTGTCGATACAAACCTAGATCTGGTCGTTACCGTTTGCGACAACGCAAAAGATTCGTGCTCGGCACTTCCGCACGCCGCTGAAGTGCTGCATTGGCCGTTTGATGATCCGGCTGATGCAACAGGCGATGAATCGGAACAGCTTCAATGCTTCGAACGCGTTCGAGACGAAATCTCCGCTTCGATCCGTGAGTATCTGAACGCTTGAGTCGGGGTGCTCGCGGATGCTTGGTTGTACGACGGACTTCCAAGTCCGTCGATTCGTCGTCTGTCACTTCGCCTACGGACTAGAAGTCCGTCGTACAGATTGTTGGCAGTCTGTCGCGCAGGTCCAACGAACGCCTAATTCAAAAGATTCTGCACGTCGAACCAGATCTCGGTTCCGTCATGCAACGTAACGACATCGAGACGCCCATTTGGGCCTTCGACTGCTTCTTGGTGGCGTTTTTTCAGGCGAAATGCCCCCAATATATCGGAGATATCGGACAAGTACGTGATTTGATACGGCGATTCAAACGTGCCGTCACCAAGCTCGCAAAGCCAGTAGAGGCATTCCTGAGAAAGTGCTCGAGCTTCATCGGCGAGCTGAGCATTGCCTGTTTGAATGGCAGCCTGACCGCGCAAGAAGTGAAAACGTGGGCTCAAACAGAAATCCGCAAATAGCGAATCGCATTCGGCCAACACTTCTTCGTACGCTCCAGCGTCCATCATCCGATGCAACGTATTTAGTTGCATGAGACGTGACTGAGCTACCGAAGACCGTTGTAGTTGCCGTTGCAGTTGAGTAAATGTCCGCGCGTTTGGTTGATCGAGAAAGCGATCAATCCGTGTTGTTTTCAACGCTCGGTTCATTGCGATGCCACTCGGGGACCATCGAAAAGAAACGCATTCGAGTTATTACGAATGCAACGCTTTAGGCAATCGTAACTTTCAAACTTCGTTGTGGCAACAACTTCTTTGGTTTTTGTCACTGATTGTTTGCGATGAAGAGAACTTTGAGTTCGATGTCTTCGCGATCAATCAGACGCTTGATGCTATGTGATGATTTCTCGTTTGCGGTTTACGTAGTCCCAAACGACAAAGCGATCGAGGTCTTTGCCCGCAGTGAAAAACACTCTTCCGTGCGTAGTTTCAGCAAGTCGATAAGCAAAACGGATGTCTTCTTCCGATTGAGACCAGCTTGGAATCAAGAACATGTTGATTGTAATGCCTTCTCGATGGCATAAATGCGCTTCTCGCATCGTTGCTTCTTCCGTGCGAGGGTCTGGTGGGTAAAGCATATAGAGCCAACTACCGTCAAAATGAGCCGTCGGTAGACCGTCTGTAATGACAATGACTTGTTTGTTTGGCGTGTCCTGGCCGACGAGCAACTGCCTAGCGAGCCTCAGACTGTGCTGAATGTTCGTGAAATGCGGGTGAACCATATGTTCGCTCAGATCTTCGCGACTCATATCAGCTCGAAGCTGCACGAACGGATCGTGGATCGTGACGGGTTTGGGAAGCAGATCGATGATCTCGGACGAGCGTCGCAGCTTCGCGAACGTGTACATCTCGATAAATTGCAGGTAATCTCCTGGGTATTCGCGGCGAATGAGCCCATCGAGCGCAAGTGCCATGCGTTTGACGTTGATGTATTGACCTTCGTACCGCATAGATCCGCTCATATCCATAATGACGGCCGTAGCACATTTGGGTGTATTTCGAGTTCGATGTACCTCGATATCGTTCGTTTTCACTCGTATCGGCAGCGAAACATTACCATCGCTCGCTTGCATCCGCAGCATGGCGTTGATGAGCGTTTGCGGAATATCCATATTTGCGACCGAATCACCGAATTCGTACTGCTTTGTGTCAGGTAGTTCGACCGCGCCTTCACCGACTACTGGACCTTGATGACGGCCGGTTCGTGACGCCTGCAGGTCGCTGAAGATCCGCTCCAGCAGTTTCGACTGGAATGTTCGGTACGCTTGTGGCGTAAGCTCGAAACCTCGTTTCCCTGCTTCTATTCCTTGACGCTCTGCCATTTCGCGAACGTAATCCTGCACCAGCTGCTGCAGAGCTTCCAGGTTTTCGATTTCTCCCGGCTCCGCGAATTCCGATAAAGCGTCTAAATCAACGATTGCGATTTGTGCGGTTTCGCGCGCCTCTTCAAGCTGTCTGAGCAGCTCGTCGATTTTCTCGAGCTCTTCCTTAACCGCAATCGCTTCGGGAACAGTTAGCGGAGTGGAACCGGTGAATTCGTATTTGGCGGCCAGCTCATCGACTTCGTACTTTTCACCCAAAGATTCCATCACTCGCAGCAATTGTCGAGCGAACGCTGACTGATCGTTCCCGATCGAATACCAGATCCGTTCAAGTTCGTAGATTTGCTGCTGCTTGATGGCTCGTTCGGTACGCTCGCGAAGTTGCCGATGCGGTCTTAACGACTTTGCGTGGTCAACGTAATTCTGTTTTGCGAAATGCTGAACCGTGTCCGTTTCATATTTCGCCAGGATCTTTCGCTTGCGTTCCAGCAACATCGCGATTAGAGCGTCAATGCTGGGTCCGAGTCCGCTAATCTGGCTCGGATCGATGCGAATTGCTCGCGCCAAATCTTCCTCGCTCAGCCGTCGAGCATTTCCATACATCATGAGATGCTCGAACGCTCCAGACACCATGTCCGGCGGAGGCTGAGTGGGACTCGGAAAACGTTTTGGATCGTACTTTTGATACGTGTGGATAACGCCACCGACCGGTGTTTTCTTGTTCATAATTCGAGTGCTCGAAGTGCAACGCAACAATCTGTCGAGTAATACACCAGCATAGCAATAGTTCCGGCCACTTCGCGACTGGGAGCACAACCGCGGTGCGTGACGTAAGCTTTAGAGGTAGACACTTTGTTTCAAAGTTGGTTATTCGATGCGATTCCGCCTTCTGTTCTCGACGATCGTTCTGGTCGGCCTCTTGGCTGTGTGCGGCTATGCGCCTGCCAGAACTCAGATGCTACAAACCTTTGTTGAGTGTTTTGAAGCTTGTGCCGATGTGCCTGCCGGATTCAATCCGGGCGACGAACCATGCACAACACCAGGTTCTGGCTGACGGCGAAGAAGATCCACTGGGCCAGTGAATCAGCAAACGTACACTCCACCAAAACCAAAAATGGTCGAGAATCCTTACATCAAGTAGCTCGTGCCCTCGAGTTCCTCTCAGCACTCATCTGTGTCGCTACACACGCATTCGCGAAAAAAAGCGGCTACAATTCGTGGCTGATCTGTTTTTCCCATGAAGGAGTGCGCCGTGCGTTGTTCCAGCATTGTAACGTTTTGGATTGTTTGCTCGTTGATGTCTGTCGACGCGTTCGCCGACGCTGCGAACAGCAGAATTTCATGGACATCGTCACGCGTCAAAGGAACTCCGACGCGGCCTGACGATTACAAAATCGAGCCGCTGTTTCCAGCTCTCGCGTTTGTGAATCCGACGAGCATCGGTGAACTCGACAAGACCGGCTTGTTGCTGATCACGCAAATGGACGGAAAAGTATTTTCCATTCCCAAAAATGCCGATCGAAACTCTGCCCAAGAAGAATTGACTTTGATTGGCAACTTGGCGGAACTCACAGGAGGCGGAGT
>JAGQPC010000756.1 GCA_020426925.1 Planctomycetales bacterium
CTACGCCAAACACAAGAACTGGCGGTGCTTCAATGTTTGTTGGACGGCGTGTTTCCGGCCAAGCTAGCTTCACGCAACAGATAACTGTACGTGACTTAGTTTTTGAAAGTGATGATACGGTGGACTTGGTTCCACATCATGCACTTTTTGTAACCCATACTTTTAGCGATAAGCTTCCAGGACAGTCAGTCGCCTTTGGAATTCGAAACCAGCAGAACACATTCGACCATGAGTTTATCGTCTTCCTAGGAGACGAGCACTTTACAGTGCCATTTGAATTGACGTCGGATGTGAGTCTAGCCATAGACTTTGACCAACATCAACGGGCTGTCGAGTTTCGCGTCGAAGGCCTCGGGCCGCAAGGTTCCGTCGCTCGAATTGGTCCGCTCACCTACGAATCGGAAATCGACACGCATCAGGCAACCGAAGTCGTGTTCGTAGTTTCGGAGGGGCCTAATCGTGTTTCCGCTGGCATTGACACGTGGTCATATCAAGTAACTGGCGGGGACTTCAACGGTAATGGCCTCCTGGACGTTGAAGACATTGACCAGTTGACGTTTCAGGTTGTGCACCATCTCCAGGACTTGCGTTTTGACTCAGATTTCAACGGCGAAGTTGAACAAACAGATAGAGACGTGTGGATTAGGACTATTGCTGACACGTACTACGGGGACGCGAATCTAGACGGTCAGTTTAATAGCCAAGACCTGGTAGCGGTGTTTCAAGCAGCTGAATACGAAGACGGCAATAATCTCAATTCCACTTGGGCGGAAGGCGACTGGAACGGTGATGGAGATTTCACTTCGCGTGACCTTGTGTTTGCGTTCCAAGACGGCGGCTATGAAAACGGTCCTCTAGTTTCGGTTGCCGTGCCGGAGCCATCCGTGTCGCTGATTGGCACGTTACTCGGGCTTTTGTTTTGGCCGCGCGTCGCAACCGGTTTTAGACTTCGCCCAAGAAAATCGCCCTCGCAAGATCGACCGTCCCGCACGTAGCAGGCAGCCAAAGAATTTCGAATCCCCTAAAGTTCGCAATCGGCAGAACCGATACAGAATCACAGGATACACGAGGGGGAAAATGCAGGGCTGCAAGCATCCGCTAGCGGCCATTCACGCACAAAGGAGCCCCCCGTGAAAGCGACGCTATCAATACTCTCGGCGACAGCAAAGTTACTCGTCGCCTCAAGCTTGCTTGTTTCTTCTGTTGGATGCGCCACTTTCGGTGGGCTGCCCGGATTCTCTATCGGGTCTGATGGCGATCCTGCGCCTGCGAGCCCCCATGGCGTTTGCACTGTCGAGATCCGCGATGGCGGCAAAGCAGAGAAAACTACGATAGCTCTGACGCCGGAATCTCGAGTGCAGACGGTGCTCGACGAAAGCGGGGCGGCGAAAAAGTTTCGCAAAATGAAAGTCTATGTCGTCCGCCAATCGCCTCGGCATGAACTCGAGGAAGTAAAGCTTTCGTCGACTGTAGACGCAAAAACGGGCAAAGTCACTTTGGAGACCGATTACGCCATCGTTGCAGGCGATCGCGTCGTTGTAGTCGAAGATCGATCTACCGCATTGGACAAAACGCTGAGCGCGATCTTGCCGTTCTAAGCGTGCGGCGGAATAAGTCGCCGAGGACCATGCAAAAAGCCACCGGACTGTTGTCAATCCAGTGGCTTCTTTTGATTTGGACAATGCGGAAAAAAGCCGCGCTATCGGATTCGCTTGCGTACAACGTTGCCGATGAAGAGCACTAAAGCGGCAAGTGACGCGAGGCCCGTTGTTGGTTCTGGAACCGCCGCGACTCCTCGCTGACCTTCTTCATATCCGCCGGTTGTGAACACTGCGACGAAATCGCCGCTGTCGAACTTCATGTCGCCATTCCAGTCACCTTCAGCGTATGTCGCAGCTTCGCCGGTTTCGTATTTTGCCGTGCCGAAAACCATGACGAAGTCGCCGCTGCTAAATTCGCCATCAAAGTTCGAATCGCCCAGCCACGAATTCTGATACTGCTCGGCCCAAGCGGCTCGATCGTCAACGTTCGTCGCGCCGTCACCGTTGACGTCACCAGCCAAGTCTCCGGCGGCAATGTACTGAGCGTGTACGTCGAGGTCTCCGGAATCAATGACGCCGTTGCCGTTGTAGTCGCCCGGAACTCGCGTCGATGTAGCGAACGTAAGACTGGCGAAATGGAGGCCCGTGTTTCCAACAAGATGAGTTTCGCCGGTGACCGGATCGATCGTGATTAGCTCTCGCTCAAACGCTGAACTAACTTCCGGATCGGTTCGACGGATTCCGTACAGCACGCCGGTTTCAGGATGCTGAGCCAGAGCCAGCACACCGTCAAACCCTAGATCAAATTCACTTTCAGGCGGAACTTCAAGTTCAACCGGGTCGTCAACTTGATCACCGTTTTCGGGATCGATCGTCCAAAGGTTTCCATTCTTCTTATTGCCAAGCAGGAGCGAAGTAACACCATCTTTTTCGTAGAACGTGATGCCTTTCGAATCTCGCGCATCTTCGATTGGTTGGCCTACAAACGTTGCCTCACCGCTTGGAGTCAATTTGAAAATACCTAGCTCATCGGAGCCATAGAAAAGCTTCTCTTCGTTGGACCATGTCAATCCACGAAGGCCGTGATACTCGTCTTCACCGCGCTCACGAGGGCAGATACCTGGCACTGCTTCATCTTCGCAATCGGGATCGTCAATTAATCGAACGTTTCCAGGCGCGATAAAAGACGGCAGTGGTGCCGCCAACCCGAATGACGGAAAGTCATCTGGCGACTCAGGAGGATTCGCATTGAAAATCGGAGTCAACTCGCCCGTTTCGAGATTTACGGTCTCCATGTACTGATGGTCGCCAAAGCCACCCTCCCTGCTTGGATCGTCTGTCCAGGATTCACTTCCGCCGGTGTGATAGACCAAACCGTCCTCTGGATTGAATCCAATGGCATGAGTATCTGGAATGAATGTCAGGTCGTAGAGTTTCTCGGCAGATCCATCCTCTATGCTGATCTCAAAAAGCGCCGCGTCTGGAAATGCCTCTTGGTCTGCATCACCCTGCAGTCCAGTGATACCGAGCAGTCGAACTTGAGCCTGAGTCGTAGTGTTGATTGCCAGAGAGACCATAAGCATAAGCATCATGGTGAGGGTCGTGCGCATCATAGTTCCCTTCAAATGTGGCCATGA
>JAGQPC010000757.1 GCA_020426925.1 Planctomycetales bacterium
GACACTTGGTTTTCAGTACACTACATACGAACGATGCGCCCAGCGCAATGACAAGGATGGTAGACCTTGGCGTGCCTGGATACCTTGTCGCAACCAGCGTCGTGGCGGTGCTGGCACAGCGTCTTGTCCGGGTTGTGTGCGCGAAATGCAAACAGCCATATACCCCGACAGCGGGTGAGCTCAAATCGGCGGGGATTACTCCAGAGCTTGCTGCGACAGGGACCTTCATGAAGGGCAAGGGCTGCAATGCATGCAACGACAAAGGCTATCGCGGACGCATCGGCATTTACGAATTAATGCTGCTCACGCCAAAGATTCGCGAATTGGTTTACCAAAACGCGTCAGCGGTCGACATTCGCGATGTAGCGGTGAACGAGCACATGACGACCTTGTATCGAGACGGGATCGAAAAGGTTCTCAAGGGCATCACGACGATCGAAGAGGTGTTCCGAGTCGCGAAGATATCGGAGGCCGACGAAGAGCATCTGGCCAACGCTGTTGCCGAGGCAAATTAGCGCACACGGGTCATCTCGGGCAAGAAAGCAAGCGTGCGGAAAACCAAGATAATTTCGTTCGCGGCACACATCGTGTTCAAATCCACTAGCATGCAAGTTTTGCGACTAATCCAATACTGGCGGCTATTTGAACCTGTATTTCTCGGAAACTTGTTCGACAATAGAGGCTGGAAATAATCAGGTTGCTGCATTCGCAGGCAGGCATCTAGTCTGAAGTACTGTCAACCTGACAACCGTGTAGTTTGACTAACAACGAGGACTGCTGGTGCCACTCATCTTTCCGGAACGGCACTGGCAAAAGACAGAAGAAGGCACCTGACGGCAAGCGTTCGCTTGTTTGCAGGCAATTTGCTTATGGCAATTCTTATCGACAAGCTGCTGTCGGCGTGTATCAAGCAAGGCGCCAGCGATATCCACATCACGGTGGGTCAGCCCCCGGTATTTCGTCTGCACGGTCACTTGCGCAGGCTGGAAACAAAAGTGTTGGAACCGGACGACACAGTTGCTCTGATGAAGAGTATTACGCCGGATCGCTGCCAGCAAGAACTACAGGAACAGGGCGGTACCGACTTCGGTTTTGCGTTCGGCGAGTTGGCACGATTCCGCGTTTCTGTGTTTCGCCAGCGCGGCAACGTGGCGATGGTTTTGCGGCAAATTCCTAACGACATGCTCACGATGGAGCAGCTCGGTTTGCCGCCTCGCGTTTCTGAACTCTGCATGCGGCCTCGCGGGCTGTTTCTCGTCACCGGACCGACCGGATCAGGTAAGAGTACGTCGCTGGCGAGCATGATCAACTACATCAACGAAACGATCGATCACCACATCATCACGATCGAAGACCCGATCGAGTTCTATCACTATCACAAAAAGTCTACGGTCAATCAGCGTGAAGTTGGTAACGACGTTCCAACTTTTGCCGAAGCGATTCGACGAGCCCTCCGCCAAGACCCGGACGTGATTTTGGTGGGCGAGCTTCGAGACCTCGAAACGATCGAAGCGGCCATCACCGCCGCGGAAACGGGCCACGTGGTCTTTGGCACGCTGCACACCAATAGTGCTCAGGGCACGATCAACCGAATCATCGACGTTTTCCCGACGAACCAACAGGATCAAATCCGAACGCAGTTGTCGACGTCTATCATTGCAGTGCTTTCTCAGTGCCTGATTCCAAAAATCGGTGGCGGCCGAATCGCTGCTCATGAGCTTTTGGTTGTCACACCGGGTATCGCTAACCTCATTCGTGAAAACAAAACGTTCCGTATCACGTCGGCAATTCAAACCGGTTACAAGCATGGCATGATCTTGATGGATGACGCTTTGTTCAAACATTGGAAAAACGAAAAGATCACGATCGAGGATGCAATTGCCAAAGCAATTTCACCGGACGATTTGGCAAAACGAATCGCGGATGCTCAGCGAGGCGTATTTGACGACGATGCAGACGTCGCCGATTCAATGTAGTGAGCGGACAACGGCGCGAGCACTCGGCTCGTCCGGAACAGACAAGCGGTAATGCACGAGTGCGAGCTTGTGCAAAAAGAGAGTAATACTTCATGGCAATCAGACGTATCGGACAGATCCTCGTCGACTTAGGCTTCATCAGCGACGAACAGCTGGAAATGCTGTTGGAGGAACAGAGTCGTCACCCTGGCGAATTACTGGGCAAAATCGCCGAAGAAATGGGGCTCGTTACCGACGAACAAATCGCGCTCGCGCTTGCCGAACAGATGGGCCTGCAGGTGATCAAGCTCGCCGAGGCTGAGATCCCCGAGGATGTGGTTGAACTCGTAACTCAGCCGATGGCCGAGTTGTATCGCGTGATCCCCATCAAGCTGGAAGGCAACACATTCACTGTCGCGACGTGCGAGCCACAGAACCTTGCGATACAAGACGAGCTCCGCACTTTTCTCGGATACGACATTCGATTGGTCGTGGAAACCGAATCCGAGATCCAAAAAGCGATCAACAAATACTACGGCGGAACGACGGACACGGTCGGCAGTATTGTCGACGAGATTGAAAGCAATAAGGAACTAGAAGCAGCCGCTGACGCGTTATCGAAAGATGGCCCAATCGACATCACTGGAGCCGAAGCGTTGGCCGACAGCGCGCCGGTTCGCAAGCTGCTGAACATGGTTCTGCTGTTGGCGATTAAGGATCACGCCAGCGACATTCACT